>NZ_JBEZKJ010000003.1:0-271364 GCF_040651675.1 Streptomyces sp. NPDC048415
GCCTCCATCAAGGGGTTCGGGGATGGCCCGTACACCAACTTCAAGGCGTACGAGGTCGTCGCGCAGGCCATGGGCGGGTCCATGTCGACCACCGGCTTCCAGGACGGGCCACCGCTGGCCACCGGGGCGCAGATCGGCGACTCCGGCACCGGCATGCACGCCGTCGCCGGCATCCTCGCCGCCCTGTTCCAACGCACCCACACCGGCCGCGGCCAGCGGGTGAATGTCGCTATGCAGCATGCCGTGCTCAACCTCTGCCGGGTGAAGCTGCGCGATCAGCAGCGGCTCGCACACGGCTCGCTCGCGGAGTTCCCGAATGAGGACTTCGGTGACGAGGTTCCCCGGTCCGGGAACGCGTCCGGCGGCGGGCAGCCCGGCTGGGCGGTCAGGTGCGCTCCGGGCGGTCCGAACGACTACGTGTACGTGATCGTCCAGCCCGTCGGCTGGAAACCGATCAGCGAGCTCATCGGCCGGCCCGAGCTCGCCGACGACCCGGACTGGGCCACCCCCGAAGCCCGCCTCCCCAAGCTGACCAAGATGTTCCAGCTCATCGAGGAATGGACGTCCACCCTCCCCAAGTGGCAGGTGCTGGAGAAGCTCAACGCCCACAACGTCCCCTGCGGGCCCATCCTCTCCACCAAGGAGATCATCGAGGACACCTCCCTCGCCGCCAACGAGATCGTCGTCGAGGTCGAGCACCCCGAGCGGGGGTCATACGTCACGGTCGGCAATCCGCTGAAACTGTCGGATTCCCTTGTCGAGATCGAGCGATCCCCGCTGCTCGGCGAACACAACGAAGAGATCTTCCTCGGCGAGCTCGGTATCTCCCACGATGAGTTGCCGATGCTCAAGGCGCAAGGAGTGATCTGACCGACGGCGGCGAGTGCCGCACCTCCGGTCCCTCGCGGGCGTGGCGTCAACCGCCGCGCCCGTACGGCTTCCGTTCCGCGCCCCGCTTGATAGGCGGCGTTTATCACCTGGAAGTTGTTCTGTCTTTGACTACCTCTCACGGCCTGTCCGAAGCTGATCTGCGAGCGGCCACGGCGCCGGATCCGTCGTACGCGCGGGAGCGGCAGAAAGGCACAGGCCAGATCATGAGCTTCATCGAAGACCCGGCGGAAGACGGTCTGGAGGTCACCCCGCCCAAGACCTGGGCGACCGGACTGCCCGCGGTGACGCACGCGATGCAGTACTCGCTCGGCCAGACATCGGTCCGGCGGACGGCGTTGACCCTGCTGAACATCAACCAGGTCAAGGGATTCGACTGCCCTGGCTGCGCTTGGCCGGAACCCGCGCCAGGTCATCGGGCGAAGAACGAGTACTGCGAGAACGGCGCGAAGCACATCAACGACGAGGCGACCTCGCGCCGGGTCACCGCCGACTTCTTCCGGACACACCGGATCTCGGAACTGGGGCAGAAGTCCGACTACTGGCTCAACCAGCAGGGCAGACTGACCGAACCCATGGTCAAGCGGCCCGGTTCGGACCACTACCAGCCGATCGGCTGGGATGAAGCGCTCGGTCTGCTCGCCGAGGAACTGGGTCGGCTCGACTCACCCGACGAAGCCCTCTTCTACACCTCGGGCCGGCTCAACAACGAGGCCGCCTTCCTTCTCCAGCTCTTCGCCCGGGCCTTCGGTACGAACAACCTGCCCGACTGCAGCAACATGTGCCACGAGTCCAGCGGCTTCGCGCTGCAGGAGACCCTGGGCATCGGCAAGGGCAGCGTGAGCCTGGACGACATCCACGACTGCGACCTCATCTTCGTGGTGGGCCAGAACCCGGGGACCAATCATCCGCGGATGCTCTCCGCCCTGGAGGAGACAAAGCGCAACGGCGGACACGTCGTCGCCGTGAACCCGCTGCCCGAGGCCGGGCTGATCCGGTTCAAGCATCCGCAGAAGGCCCGCGGAATCGTCGGGCGCGGCACCCCCATCGCCGACCAGTTCCTGCAGATCCGCCCCGGTGGCGACCTCGCGCTCTTCCAGGCGTTGAACCTGCTGTTGATCGAGGCCGAGGACGCCAGGCCGGGAACGGTGCTGGACCACGGATTCATCGACGCGTACACGACGGGGTTCGACGCATTCGTCGAGCAGGCCCGCAAGGCCTCCTGGGACGACATTCTCGACGCCACCGGGCTGACCCGCGAAGCGATCGAGGCCGTGGGCGAGCGGGTCCGGCAGAGCGAGAAGATCATCGTCTGCTGGGCGATGGGGCTGACGCAGCAGAAGCACGCCGTCCCCACCATCCGTGAGGTCGTCAACTTCCTCATGCTGCGCGGCAACATCGGCAGGCCCGGGGCGGGCGTCTGCCCGGTGCGCGGCCACAGCAATGTGCAGGGCGACAGGTCTATGGGCATCTGGGAACGGATGCCGCAGGGGTTCCTGGACGCCCTGGAGCGCGAGTTCGCCTTCACCGCCCCCACCGAGCACGGCCTGGACTCGGTGAACGCCATCCGGGCCATGCGCGACGGCGAAGCCAAGGTCTTCGTCGGAGTCGCGGGAAACTTCGTCCGGGCCACGCCCGACAGCGAGGTCACCGAACGGGCGATGCGGCGGTGCCGGCTCACCGCGCACATCTCCACCAAACTCAACCGCTCCCACACCGTCTGCGGTGAGACCGCGCTCATCCTGCCCACCTTGGGCCGCAGCGACCGGGACATCCAGGCGACTGGAGAGCAGTTCATCACCGTCGAGGACTCCATGAGCGAGGTGCACGCCTCTCGTGGCCGCCTGGATCCGGCCTCACCGCACCTGCTCAGCGAAGTGGCGATCATCTCGCGACTGGCCCGGCGGACCCTGGGCGAGAACCCGTCCATCCCCTGGGAGAAGTTCGAGGCGGACTACGGCACGATCCGGGACCGGATCTCCCGGGTCGTCCCGGGCTTCGAGGACTTCAACGCCCGGGTGGCCCGGCCGGGCGGCTTCCGGCTGCCCAACCCGGTGAACGAGGGGGTGTTCCCCACCCTGAGCGGCAAGGCCGTCTTCACCTGCAACGACTTCGAGATGCTGCGTGCACCCGCGGGCCATCTGCTGTTGCAGACCCTGCGCTCCCACGACCAGTGGAACACCGTCCCGTACGCCATGAACGATCGCTATCGAGGGATCCACAACGCCCGCCGGGTGGTGCTCGTGAACCCCGTCGATCTGGAGGCACTCGGGCTCACCGACCGCAGCGAGGTGGACCTGGTGAGCGTGTGGCGGGACGGTGTGGAACGCCGCGCGGAGAAGTTCCGGGTGGTCGCCTACCCCACCACTCCCGGTTCCGCCGCGGCCTACTACCCCGAGACCAACGTCCTGGTGCCGTTGGACAGCGTGGCCGACATCAGCAACACACCTACCTCGAAGGGCGTCGTAGTCCGGTTGGAGCCTGCCGTCGCCGTGGCCTGAGGCAGGGGAAAGCCCTGCACGGACTCTGGACAATGTGCCGAGCGAGAACCAGGATACTGACCACTCCATACTGTATGCATATCGGAGCGACCAGGCGATTCGAACTCGACCGGAGTGAGGTAGCCCAGCATGTCGACACCAGCACCCCGTTTCGTCCAGCCCACCCGCGGTGTTCCCGGCGGCGGGACCGTCATCGACCGGCTGGTGGAGGCCAACCGCGCCTACGCCGCCGGATTCGTCGACCCGGGCATGGGCGCCCGTCCGGTCCTGCGCGTCGCCGTCGTGGCCTGCATGGACGCCCGCCTCGACCTGCACGCCGCGCTCGGCCTGGAGCTGGGCGACTGCCACACCGTCCGCAACGCCGGCGGCGTGGTCACCGACGACACGATCCGCTCCCTGACGATCAGTCAGCGTGCTCTCGGCACCCGCAGCGTCATACTCATCCACCACACCGGCTGCGGTCTGCAGACCCTGACCGAGGACTTTCGGCACGAGCTGGAGATGGAGGTCGGGCAGCGGCCGGCGTGGGCGGTGGAGGCCTTCCGGGACGTCGACCAGGACGTACGGCAGTCGATGCAGCGGGTGCGTACCTCGCCGTTCCTGCCGCACACCGACGACGTCCGGGGCTTCGTCTTCGACGTGTCGACGGGGCTGCTGCGGGAGATCGACCCGCGGTCCTGAGCGCCCCGCCCCGTCGTCAGACGCTTGGGCCGGCCATCGCGGCGATCTGCTTGCAGTAGAAGTCGGTGGTGTTCGTGGTGTGCCGGCACATGAGCTCTTCCGCGCGGTCGGGGTCGCCGTCGGCGATGGCGTCGATGAGCTGGGCGTGCTCGCTCCAGGCGTCCCTGCCGCGGGGTCTGGCGATGGGCATGTAGTACCAGCGCACACGCCGGTCGACCTGGGGGATGAGTTCGGCGAGGACCGTGTTGCGGGAGAGGTGAGTGATGTGGCCATGGAGGGCGGCGTTGGCCTCGACGATGGCGCGCGCGTCGCCGGCCGCGAGGGCGGTGAGGCCGGTGTGCTGCAGCTGCCACAGCCGGGCGACATCGTGAGGGGTCGCGTGCTGGGCGGCGCCGCGTGCGGAGTGGGTTTCGAGGACGGCCCGGACGCTCAGGAGCTGGGCGCATTCCTCCGCGGTGGGGGAGTGGACGAAGGCGCCCTGGGCTGGGCGCAGGTCGACCCAGCCGGCGGTGTGGAGCCGCTGGAGGGCTTCGCGTATGGGCTGGCGGCTGACGCCGAGGTTCTCGGCGAGTTCGGCCTCGACGAGGTGCTGGCCGGGTTTGAGGGAGCCGTTGATGATCATTTCGGTCAGGGCGTCATAGACGGCCTGGCGCAGCGGGGCGGGCCGGATGATCGGGCCGCGGGCTGCCACGGTGGGTGTCTCGGGCATGGGGCCGTCTCCCTCATTGGACTGCTGACGCCAAACCAACCTTCGGGATACTGAGTTTAGTATGCAATAGCCACTGTGGCGTATGACCTGCGTTGCCAAGTTGCGGAAATTGCCTCCCCCCACCTCTGGCGCGCTCGAAGAGGATGCAGAATACTGTATGCAATCATCCCGCTGACAGCGGACCAGAAAGCGCTCCCGAGGGGGTCACCCCGTGTCGTACCGCCCCGCTCTCTCCGAAATCCTGACCAGTGTCATCGCTCCCTCCGCCGAAGTGACCGGCAAGGAGGGCAAGTTCCCCCGTGGCGCCGTGACGGCCCTCGGCCGCGCCGGGCTGCTGGGCCTCACCGCCTCCGCGAAGTTCGGTGGCGGCGGAATGGGTCTGCCGGATGCCGCCGACGTGGTGGCGCAGACCGCGCGTGTCTGCCCGGCGACCGCGGCCGTGCTCCAGTCGCACTATGCGGCGGTTGCCGTCATCGAGTCGTACGGCAGCCCCTGGATACGCGGCGAGATCGCCGCGGGACGTCACCTCAGCAGCCTCGCACTGGCGGAGGACGGCCCCGGCGAGCAGGGCGTGGAGGCTCAGCTTCGGGCGTCGTGCTCCACTGCCGCCCGCTCCGGTGACGTGGTCGCCCTGCGCGCCCGTAAACATCAGGTGGTGGCGGCTGGAGAAGCCGACAGTTACGTGTGGTCCTCGCGGCCGCTCACCACACTGGACGGCCTGACGCTCTGGGTGGTTCCGGCGCACGCCCCGGACCTGTTCGTCCCGGCCCGCCCCGGCGGCGGAGGGCCATATGGCAGTGCGACGTCGACGGTGTTCGCCGACCCGGTGCTGGTTCCCGCCGACGCGATGCTCGGAGGGGACGGCGGCGGGCTCGACATCGTGCTGCGCACCGTCCTGCCGTGGCTGCTCGAACTGCAGGCCGCCGTGGGCACCGACACCCGCCACCCCGCGGCCGCCGACGTGGCCCTCCGGTCTGCTCGGCGTCCGACCGATTCCCTCGCGCCGTCTTGACGTCGGCCTGGGGGCGCTCCGTTCGGTCAGCCCTGGTTCGCCCCGGCGGCGATCTGCTTGCGGTAGAAGTCGGTGGTGCGTTCGGTGTGCTTGCGCATGACCTCGCCGGCGCGGTCCGCGTCGCCCTTGGCGATGGCCTTGATGAGCTGGGCGTGCTCGTTCCAGGCTTCCTTGCCGCGGGGCTGGGCGATGGGCGTGTAGTACCAGCGAACCTTCTGGCCCACCTGTGAGATCAGTTCGGCCAGTACGGCATTGTCGGCCACCGAGGTGATGAAGGCGTGCAGGGTGGTGTTGGCGGCGACCAGGCGTTCGACGTCGCCCGCGGCGAGTGCGTCTACGCCTTCCTGCTGCAACTCCCAGAGGCGTTCAATGTCTTCGGGCTTCGCGTGCTGGGCGGCGAGCTGGGCCGAGTAGGTTTCCAGTACCGAGCGGACGCCGAGCAGTTGGGCGGCCTCTTCTTCGGTGGGGGAGTGGACGAAGGCGCCCTGAGCGGGGCGCAGGTCCACCCAGCCGGCGGTCTGCAGTCGTTGCAGGGCTTCGCGGACCGGCTGTCGGCTGACGCCGAGGTGCTCGGCGAGTTCGGCCTCGACCAGGTGCTGGCCGGGCTTGAGGGAGCCGCTGACGATCAGTTCGGTGAGGGCGTCGTACACGGCCTGGCGCAGTGGTGCCGGGCGAGTGACGCGCCGGGACGCTGCGGCCGTGAGTGCCTCGCGCATGGTTGCCCCGTTCTGCCACCGGGCCCGCGGGGCCGACGGCTCTGCCAAGTGGTGGCCGCCGAGACAGGTGCCGACGGCAGCCCCAGCATACAGGTTTTGGTATGCAAGATGGCGGGCGCTGTCGGGTATGGCCGCTGCTCGGCCAGGGGTCCCGTTGTCCTGCGCTCACACCCAGGATGGGCCCGGCCCAGGTTCTCCGATGCAGTTCTGTATACAGAAGCCTGTATGAGGTATTGTCTCAGTCTCCTGCAACCATCGCCGGGGACCCGCGTGACGGAAGGCGGAGCGATCATGACGACCAGCGGGAGTGACGTGACGGTCGAGAACGTGGTCCGGAGGGTGGTGGCCGGTCACCGGGATCAGCGCGGTTCATTGCTGCCTGTGCTGCACGCCGTCCAGGCCGAGTTGGGCCATGTGCCGCAAGAGGCGATTCCGGTACTCGCCGACGAGCTGAACCTCTCCCGGGCGGACGTCCACGGAGTGGTGACCTTCTACCACGACTTCCGCCGCGAGCCCGCGGGACGCACCACGGTGCGCATCTGCCGTGCCGAGGCATGCCAGGCCCTGGGGGCAGACAGCCTGGTGGGCTACGCCCGCGAGGCCGGACTGACCCTGGGCGAGACGACGGCGGACGGTTCGGTCACCGTCGAACAGGTCTTCTGCCTCGGCAACTGCGCTCTGGGGCCGTCGGTGGAGGCGAACGGTCGGCTGTACGGACGCGTGGGCCCGGCCCGGCTGGGTTCGATCCTCAACGGGACGGTCTCATCATGAACAACTCTTCGCACTCCGCGGCGACGGTCTACGTCCCCCGCGACTCGGCGGCCAGGTCCGTCGGCGCGGACGAGGTCGCGGACGCCCTGCAACATGCTGCCGCTCGCGGCGACTTCGCCATCGACGTCGTACGCAATGGATCGCGCGGCATGCTGTGGCTGGAGCCGATGGTCGAGGTCGTGACCCCGCGGGGCCGCGTCGGTTACGGGCCGGTGGCCCCCGAGGACGTGGAGGGTCTCCTCGCCGCGGGCATGCTCGACGGCGCGGACCATCCGCAGCGGCTCGGCGTCGTGGACGAACTGCCCTGGCTGGCCCGCCAGACGCGCGTCACCTTCGCCAGAGTCGGCGTGACCGACCCCCTGTCCACCGAGGACTATGTGGCGCACGGCGGTCTGGCCGGGCTGCGCGCGGCGCTGGAGCGAGAGCCCGCCGACGTGGTCACGGAGGTTACCGAGTCCGGACTGCGTGGCCGCGGCGGGGCGGGATTCCCGGCCGGTATCAAGTGGAAGACCGTGCTCGACTGCACCGACGAGCTGAAGTTCGTCTGTTGCAACGCCGACGAGGGCGACAGCGGGACCTTCGCCGACCGCATGGTCATGGAGGGCGACCCGTTCCTGCTCATCGAGGGCATGACGATCGCCGCGCACGCGGTCGGCGCGAGCGAGGGCTACCTCTACATCCGCTCGGAGTACCCGGACGCGGTGGCCACGATGCGCGCGGCGATCGGGCTCGCACGCGAGCACGGCTGGCTCGGCAAGGGCATCCTCGGCTCCACGCTCGACTTCGACCTGCATGTCCGCGTCGGCGCCGGCGCGTACATCTGCGGCGAGGAAACCTCCATGCTGGAGAGCCTGGAGGGCAAGCGCGGCATGGTACGCGCGAAGCCGCCGATCCCGGCGATCGAGGGCCTGTTCGGCAAACCGACCGTGGTGAACAACGTCCTCACGCTGGCGACCGTGCCCGTCGTCCTCGCCGACGGGGCGAAGGCGTACCAAGAGCTCGGCGTCGACCGGTCGCGCGGCACCCAGGTCTTCCAGCTCGGCGGAAACATCGCGCAGGGCGGCATCGTGGAGACGGCGTTCGGTGTCACGCTGCGCGAACTGGTCGAGGACTACGGCGGCGGGACGTTCTCCGGGCGTCCGGTACGCACGGTGCAGGTCGGCGGGCCGCTCGGCGCCTATCTGCCGACGTCGATGTTCGACCTGCCGATGGACTACGAGGCCTTCGCGGCGGCCGGAGCGATGGTCGGCCACGGCGGGATCGTGGTGTTCGACGACACCGTCGACCTGGCCGCCCAGGCCCGCTTCGCGATGGAGTTCTGCGCGGAGGAGTCCTGCGGCAAGTGCACACCGTGCCGGGTCGGTTCCGTGCGGGGCGTCGAGGTGATCGACAAGATCGTGGCCGGCACGCACCGGGACGAGAATCTCGCCCTGCTCGAGGACCTGTGCGACCTGATGACCGAGGGATCGCTGTGCGCGATGGGCGGGCTCACCCCCATGCCCGTACGCAGCGCCCTCACCCATTTCCCCGACGACTTCCTCGGCGGCCGTCGAAGCCTGGAGATCCAACCCGTACAAGCGACTGGCATGAGGACGGAGGGCACGGCATGACACTCCTCAAGGAACCCGACTTCGGCACCCCGGAAAGGCCCGGGCCGGCGACGGTGTCGGTGGAGGTGGACGGACTGCCGGTGACCGTCCCGGAGGGCACGTCGGTGATGCGCGCCGCCGCGCTGGCCGGGGTCGAGATACCCAAACTGTGTGCCACCGACAGCCTGGAGGCGTTCGGCTCCTGTCGGCTGTGCGTGGTGGAGATCGACGGCCGGCGGGGCACCCCGGCGTCCTGCACCACACCGGTGGCGGACGGGATGCGAGTGAGCACGCAGACGCCGAAGGTGGAGAAGCTCCGCCAGGGCGTCATGGAGCTCTACATCTCCGACCATCCGCTGGACTGCCTCACCTGCCCGGCCAACGGCGACTGCGAGCTGCAGGACATGGCCGGCGTGGTGGGGCTGCGGCAGGTCCGCTACGGCTACGAGGGCGAGAACCACCTCGACGCCGCGAAGGACACGTCCAACCCGTACTTCGACTTCGACCCCTCCAAGTGCATCGCCTGCTCCCGCTGCGTACGGGCCTGCGACGAGGTGCAGGGCACGTTCGCGCTGACCATCGAGGGGCGCGGCTTCGACTCCAAGGTCTCGCCGGGCGCCGGCGAGACCTTCATGGAATCCGAGTGCGTCTCCTGCGGATCCTGCGTGCAGGCCTGCCCGACCTCGACGCTGCAGGAGAAGTCGGTGGTCGAACTCGGCATGCCGACCCGCTCGGTGATCACCACCTGCGCGTACTGCGGGGTCGGCTGCTCGTTCAAGGCCGAGCTGCGCGGCGACGAGCTGGTGCGGATGGTGCCGTACAAGGACGGCGGGGCGAACGAGGGCCACTCCTGTGTGAAGGGCCGCTTCGCCTTCGGCTACGCGACGCACCCCGACCGCGTGCTCAAGCCCATGGTCCGCGAGAAGATCACCGATCCGTGGCGCGAGGTCGAGTGGGACGAGGCGATCGGCACGGTCGCCCGGAGGATGCGCGAGCTCCAGGGCCTGTACGGTTCGAGTTCGGTCGGCGCCATCACCTCCTCGCGGTGCACGAACGAAGAGGTCTACGTCGTACAGAAGATGGTGCGCGCGGCCTTCGGCAACAACAACGTCGACACCTGCGCCCGGGTCTGCCACTCCCCGACGGGATACGGGCTCAAGCAGACCTTCGGTGAGTCCGCCGGCACCCAGGACTTCCGCTCGGTGGCCGAGGCCGATGTGATCATGGTCATCGGGGCGAACCCGACGGACGGGCACCCGGTGTTCGCGTCGCGGATGAAGCGCCGGCTGCGCGAGGGCGCGAAGCTCATCGTGGTCGACCCGCGCCGCATCGACCTGGTGCGCTCGCCGCACATCGAGGCGCAGCACCACCTCCAGCTCAGGCCGAGCACCAACGTCGCCGTGGTCAACGCCATGGCGCACGTGGTGGTCACCGAGGGCCTGGTCGACCGGTCCTTCGTGGACCAGCGGTGCGAGGGGTTCGACGAGTGGGCGGAGTTCATCGCGCGCCCGGAGAACAGCCCGGAGGCGGTCGAGCCGATCACCGGGGTGCCGGCCGATGAGCTGCGGGCCGCCGCCAGGCTGTACGCGGAGGCACCCAACGGGGCCATCTACTACGGCCTCGGCGTCACGGAGCACAGCCAGGGCTCGACCATGGTCATGGGTATGGCCAACCTGGCGATGGCGTGCGGCAACATCGGCCGTGACGGCGTCGGCGTGAACCCGCTGCGCGGTCAGAACAACGTGCAGGGCTCCTGCGACATGGGTTCGTTCCCGCACGAGCTGCCCGGCTACCGGCACGTCTCCGACGACGCCGTGCGCACCGTGTTCGAGAACCTCTGGGGCGGCACGATCCTCGCCGAGCCCGGACTCCGGATCCCGAACATGTTCGACGCGGCGATCGACGGGAGCTTCCGCGGGCTGTTCGTCCACGGCGAGGACATCGCCCAGTCCGACCCGAACCTCAAGCACGTCACCGCCGCGCTCGAGGCCATGGAACTGGTGGTCGTGCAGGATCTGTTCCTCAATGAGACGGCCAAGTTCGCGCACGTCTTCCTGCCCGGCGCCTCCTTCCTGGAGAAGGACGGCACGTTCACGAACGCCGAACGCAGGATCAACCGGGTGCGCGCGGTGATGAAGCCGAAGACGGGCAAGCACGAGTGGCAGATAGTCAGCGAGATCGCCACCGCCATGGGCTATCCGATGTCCTATGACCACCCGAGCCAGATCATGGACGAGATCGCTTCGGTCACGCCGACCTTCACCGGTGTGTCCTTCGACGTGCTGGACAAGCTCGGCAGCGTCCAATGGCCGTGCAACGAGTCGGCTCCGGAAGGAACGCCGATCATGCACGTGGACGAGTTCGTCCGGGGCAAGGGCAAGTTCGTGGTCACCTCCTTCGTGCCGACGAACGAGCGCAGCACCCGGCGCTTCCCGCTGGTCCTGACCACGGGGCGGATCCTCAGTCAGTACAACGTCGGGGCGCAGACCCGCCGTACCGGCAACGTCGCCTGGCATCCCGAGGACATCCTGGAGCTGCATCCGCACGACGCCGAGGTACGCGGCATCACCGACGGCGACATGGTGACGCTGGCCAGCCGCGTCGGGCAGACGACGCTGCGTGCGGAGATCTCCGACCGGATGCCGACCGGGGTCGTATACACCACGTTCCACCACCCCGTGACCGGTGCCAACGTGGTGACCACGGAGAACTCCGACTGGGCGACCAATTGCCCGGAGTACAAGGTGACCGCCGTGCAGGTCGGGCTCGCACGCCCGCTCCAGCACAGCGCAGCGGAGCCGGCGCAGGACGACCTGGTCACGGTGGTGGACTGAGATGGCAGGCGCCGTGCCACCGGAACGCCGGATGGCGAACGACATCGCCGCCAACCTCGGACACCTGCCAGGTGGGCAGGCCGCCGAGGCGGTCGCGGGACATATCGGCAGGTTCTGGGACCCGCGCATGCGTACCCGGCTGTACGAGTACGTGGACGCCGGAGCGGACGGCCTTGACCCCTTGGTGGTCGCCGCCGTGAAGCTCCTGCGCTGACCTGCGGCTTTGCCCGGGCTCCGGTCCGGATCACGAGCGGAAACACGGAAGTGCCTTCTGCACTGCGCCGCCGAGGCTTGTCACGTCTCGGTGGCCGGAGCAGGAGGCACTTCCTCATGCGTACGTCGGCGGGTAATGCACTAGTCAATCTTCCTGACATCCTCTGGACATCCAGTTTCGCTGCTACATACCGTCCCCCCATACCGTATGCAATCTCCAGAGCTGGAGAGTGGGGCCCGCCTCACCGCCTACGTGCTGTCACGTCCGGGTTGCCGCCCTGGACCCGCACCACCCCCCCACCGCATGAAGAGCAAGGCACAGGGAGCGCACGCCACACTCTTTTCACGCAAGGGAAGACATACATGTCAGCAATACCCCAGGTGCCTTCCGTTCCCTACCGGGAAGTCACCGACGTGAACGGCCGCGTGTACCGCATTGGAGAGAGCGATCGGTCCATCCTGGGAAGGCCTCGTGCCTGGATGGTCTGGCTCCCGTGGTTCGCGATGATGGGTGTCAGTGTCTTCGAGTACGGCTACAGCTCCGCCGAGTCGACGCTGGAAAGCGTGCACGGCTGGACACTCACGGAGGCGTTCTGGATCGCCAGTATCTGGGCGGTCTTCCAGGCGGGGGTGGCCTTTCCCGCCGGCCGGCTGCGAGAGAAGGGAATCGTGTCGGCCAGGAGCGCCATGCTCACCGGCGCGCTTCTCTCCGGCCTGGGCATGGCATCCCTCGCCCACTTCGGGAACCCAGCCCTCGTGATCATCGGCTATTCGGTGCTGGGCGGAACCGGCTCGGGCCTGGTGTACGCGACCTGTATCAACATGGTCGGCAAGTGGTATCCGGACAACAAGGGCGCCCGCACCGGCTTCGTCAACGGCGGTTTCGCGTACGGAACCCTTCCGTTCATCTTCGTCTTCAGCTACTGGTTCCACCCCGGCAACTTCAAGCTGGTGCTCGACCTGATCGCGCTGTTCATGGTGGGCACCGTGGCCGTCTGCGGCATGTTCTTCAAGGACCCGCCGAAGAGCTGGTGGCCGCACGACGTGGACCCGCTGAACCGGGGTACGGCCGAGGACTCGGCGCGGGTCGCCAAGCGGCTGGCGAAGAACCCGCCGGCGAAGCGCCAGTTCACCCCGATGGAGGCGATCCGGACCGGGCAGCTGCCGCTGATGTGGTTCGCCCTGGTGTGCATCGGCGGGGTGTCGCTCTTCGGGATCAACTTCCAGGTGCCGTTCGCCAAGAGCCTGGGCTTCGGGCCGCTGGTGGCCGCGTCCTCGGCAGGTGTGCTCGCCGTGGTCAACGGCGTCGGCCGAGCGGCCGTGGGCTGGCTGTCCGACACCCTCGGGCGGCGGCAGACGCTGACCCTGGTGCTGCTGGTGGCGGGCGTCGCGCAGTTCGGCGTCCTGTGGTCCGGGCAGGCCCACAACGAACCCCTCTTCCTCTTCTTCGCCTTCCTCAACGGATTCGGCGGCGGCGCCTTCTACCCCCTGTTCGCGGCGCTCGTACCGGACTACTTCGGGGAGAACAACAACGCGCAGAACTACGGCCTCGTCTACAGCGCCAAGCTGGTCGGCGGCGTGGGCGGCGGCGGGCTGGCCGCCTCGGTGATCAGCGCCTGGGGCTACACGGGCGGTTACACCCTGGCCGGAGGCATCGCCTTCCTCTCGGCGGCGATCACGATGCTGCTGCGACAGCCCGGCCGTGAGAGCGGGGAACGGGGCGCCGAGCACAAGAACGGCGGCCAACTGACGCCGGCCCGCGCCGATGTGACCGGCTGAGCGGTCCTGCACCGCGAGGCACCTGTCGGGGTGCCCACATAAGGCGTGCGCGGGCGACGGGATCCGGGCTCGGTTCAGCGGCAGTTCCGCGCCGGGTCGTCCGTGGCACGTGGCGAGGCCGGTCGGTGGGATGCGCTCCCTGCTCCGACCGGCCTCGCCCATCTCTTCTGAGCGACACACCCCCTTGCAGTCGCGCCACCCGCCGATCACGCACATGGGGCGCTCGGGGGGACGAAGGACGGGTCGTCCAGGCAGGAGCCCGCCTTCTTGCCCCCCATCGCGGCCCGCCACCGTTGACCATGCGCTGGTCGGACGCGCCTGAGCGCAGTGCCGTGCGCTGGTCGGACTCCTCGCGCGCGAAGAGGCAGGTGCGGAGCCGGCCGTCGGCGGTGAGCCGGGTGCGGTCGCAGGCCGCGCAGCACGGGCGGTGACCGAGGTGATCACGCCCGACCCGGGCGAGGCCGCCGTCGACGAGCCGGCGCTCGGCCGGGGCGGAGCGCGTACGGAGGAGGGCTCGGGGGTGAACGTGAAGCGGGCGGAGATTTTTCTCGAGTACCTCGGCGGCGCTGACGGATTTTCTCGAGTGTCTCGACGGCGCTGACCAACTCGCCGCGCTTCCAGCCGTGACTGCTGCCCGGCCTGTTCCTCTTCAGTGAGGGGCGCGGGCGCAGCCGCCCTCTCTGGAGGCCTGGATGCCCAGGTCCAGCGACTTGGCGCCGAGCGACCGCATCCGCTCGGCGACCTCGGGCCTGACGTCGAAACCCGTGCTGCGGGCGCCCGCCGCTTCGCGGTGGCGAGCGCCTGAGGCCCGGCCACACCCACGCCGAGGACCAGGGGGTTTGCCGGCTTCACCGCGTTGGCGCCCGTGCTGAGCATCGGGAAGAAGCGGGTGGATCGCTCGGCGGCCGCAGCACCGCCTTGTAGCCGGCCAACAGCGCCGGCCAGCGTGGGCAGGGTGGGCCCTGATGCGGCCAGGCATGACGAGGGTGTTCCCAGCAGCGAGGATACTGCATACAGTATTCATTACGTCCCTCGAGAGGAGTCACCGTGAAAATTGCAGTCCTGGGAGCCGGTGCGATCGGCGCCTATGTCGGAGCGGCACTGCACCGTGGTGGCGCAGACGTCCACCTGGTCGCCCGAGGTGAGCATCTGCGGGCGATACGTGCTCACGGGGTGCGGGTCAACAGCCCGCGGGGTGACTTCGTGGCCCGCCCCCACGCCACGGACGACCCGGCCGAGATCGGCCCTGTGGACTACGTGTTCCTGGGGCTGAAGGCGCACTCCTACCCGTCCAGCGGCTCGCTGGTCGCCCCGCTGCTCGGTGAGCGGACAGCGGTGGTCGCCGGGCAGAACGGGATTCCCTGGTGGTACTTCCACAAGCTGGCCGGTCCCTACGAGGGTCGGCAGATCGAGGCGGTCGACCCCGGCGGCGCCACCAGCAAGGTCCTGCCACCGGAACGGGCGATCGGCTGTGTGGTCTATCCCGCCACGGTCATCGAGGCCCCCGGTGTCATCCGGCACATCGAAGGCACGAGGTTCTCCATCGGGGAGCCCGCGGGCGGAATCTCCGACCGGTGTACGGCTCTGAGCCAGGCCATGATCGCGGGCGGGCTGAAGTGCCCGGTGGAGCCGAATCTGCGCGACGACATCTGGATCAAGTTGATGGGCAATGTCGCGTTCAATCCGATCAGTGCGCTCACCCGCGCGACGATGGTCGACATCTGCCGGCATCCGCCCACGCGGCGGCTGGTCACCCAACTCATGGAGGAGACCCTCGACATCGCGACCAGGGTCGGCAGCAATCCGGACATCTCGATCGAGAAGCGGCTGAGAGGCGCGGAGGGGGTGGGACACCACAAGACATCGATGCTGCAGGATCTCGAGGCCGGCAAGCAGCTGGAACTCGACGCCATCGTGACGGCCGTCGTGGAGATGGCCGACATCTCAGGCGCCGACGCGCCCACGCTGCGCGCGGTGCACGCCGCCACCGATCTGTTGGCGCGACAGAGCACCGCGGGCTCGGGCGCGGCGCGGTAGGCGTCGCAGCACTGTCGCAGGTCACCGTGCCGGCTCATGGACGCCGGCACGAAGATCGCAGCCGCTGCCCTCGGTAAGCTGGGCCGACCAGGGCATCCGGCTTGTCCGTCTTCGGCAGCACGTGCCGGCACGGCCCGGGCGGAGAGGAGTCGTTCATGCTGTTCCGCCAGCTGGAGTACTTCGTGGCGGTGGCCAGAGAGAGGCACTTCGCCCGGGCCGCGGAAGCCTGCTACGTGTCACAGCCCGCGCTGTCCGCTGCGATCGCCAAGCTCGAGCGGGAGCTGAACGTCACGCTGATCAACCGGGGGCACAACTACCAGGGCCTCACCCCGGAGGGCGAGCGGCTCGTCGTATGGGCCAAGCGGATTCTCGCCGAGCAGGACGCGTTCAAGGCCGAGGTGGCGGCCGTTCAGTCGGGCATCACCGGGACGCTGCGGCTGGGAACGGAGCCCACGGCCTCGACGACCCTGGCGCTGCCCGTCGCCGCGTTCTGCTCGGCGCACCCCTTGGCCAAGGTGCAGGTCCGCTCCCGACTGTCCACGAAGGAGCTCCTGCGTCAGCTGCGCGAGTTCGAACTGGACGCCGCGATCGCCCACTTCGCCCCGGGCGACCGGGAGAACCTGCAGGTGATGCCGCTGTACGAGGAGAGGTACATGCTGCTGGTCTCGGGCGACCAGCTGATGACCCAGACCAACACCATGACGTGGACGGAGGCGGCCCAGCTACCGCTCGCGCTGCTGACGCCCGACCACCGGATTCGCGAGCTCATCGACAGTGTGTTCGCGGACAAGGGGGTCGTGGTGACCCCGCAGGTGGAAACGGACTCGATCGCCTCCCTCTACGCGCACGTGGGGGGCGGCGAATGGGCGAGCATCGTGCCGCACTCGTGGCTGCGCGCGATGCCGGTCATCGGCAGGACGAGAGCCGTGCGTCTGGTCGACCCGGACGCCAGGGCCCAGGTCTCGGTGGCCATCCACGCGGCAACGCCCGGTTCGATCGCCGCCCGGGCCTTCGTCAACGCGGCGACCGGCCTGTCACTGGACGACTTCTTCGACGAGCCACTGCCGACCGAGCACCGCGTGAGGTGACGACGACCGAGCACCGCGGGGGTGTGGACGGGCGAGCGCCGCGGGGGTGTCGGCGGGCGAGCGCCGCGGACGTGTGGACGGGCGAGTGCCGTGTGAGGTGTGGACGGGCGAGCGCCGCGGGGGTGTCGGCGGGCGAGCGCCGCGGACGTGTGGACGGGCGAGTGCCGTGTGAGGTGTGGACGGGCGAGCACCGCGGGGGTGTCGGCGGGCGAGCGCCGCGGGGGCGTCGGCGGGCGAGCGCCGCGTGAGTGAGACGCGGGACTCGTCCGCGCGTCACCGCGCGTACCGCGCCTCCACCGTCTTCCGGTCGAGCCCTCCCTTGGCCGTGTGGGGCAGCGCGCCGACGATGTCGAGCCGGTCGGGCACTTCGAAGGCGGCCAGCCGGTCACGGGCGTACTCGAGGATCTGCTCGGCCCCGATGACGTCGCCCTCGTGGATCACCACGGCGGCCCCCACCCGTTGCCCGTACGTCGCGTCGGGCAGGGCGAACACCGCCGCCTCGACGACGCCGGGACATCCGGCGAGGATGTCCTCGACGTGCTCGGGGGAGATCTTCTCGCCCCCGCGGTTGATGAGGTTCTTGATGCGCCCGGTCAGGAACAGGTAGCCGTCCTTGTCCAGTGAGCCCAGGTCGCCGGTGCGGAACCAGCCGTCGGCGAAACTGTGCGCCGTCTCGCCCGGGTTGGCGAGATAGCCGCGGGCGACGGTGGGGCCGTGCACCCACACCTCGCCCTCGATGCCGACCGGGCACGTCAGCCCGTTCTGGTCGACGACACGAAGGTCCACCCCGGTCGACCGGCCGACCGACCCGTGCTTCAGGGCCCCCTGCTGCGGCAGCGGTTCACTGGTCGCCTGGTGCGTGGACTCGGTCATCCCGTACGCCGACAGCAGCGGCGCACCGAGTGTGCGCTCCAGCGCCCGCTGGGTGGCCGAGTTGAGGGGAGCGCTGCAGCTGCGTACGAACTTCAAGGGCGGGACCCGCGGGCCCGGGTACTCGACCGCCGACCGGTGCAGGAGTATCTCGTGGATGGTCGGGACGGCGGTGAACCATGTGGCGCCCGCGGCCCGCATGTCGTCCCAGAACGTGTGCGCCGTAAACCGTCCCCTCTCGGGCAGCAGGACGCATCCGCCGCTGGCCAGGGACGCCAGAAGCGCCGCGAACAGCCCGTGACCGTGGAAGAACGGCATCACCGCGACCGTCGCGTCGCCCGGGCCCAATTCGTACGTGGCGCAGATGCCCTGGACGGAGGCGGCGACGTTCGCGTGGGTCAGCGGGACCATCTTGGCCCGGTCGGTGGTTCCCGCGGTGAACAGGACCAGGGCGTCAAGGCCCGAGAGCTCGTACGCCGCACCGCGGACGTGCCGCACCACGCGCGCACCGGTGTCGAGTGTGGCCGTCGCCGTGCCGGCCCGGGAGGCCTCCACGCGCAGGGTCCACGCCGGGACACGGACCTGGGGGACCGGCGGGGCACCGGCCGCGGGCGGACCCACCAGGATCGCCTGCGCGCCCAGCGCATCGAGCCGCGCGGACAGCTGCGACTCGGGCAGCGCGGGGTCGATCGGAGCGACCACGAGACCGGCCCGAGCCGCGGCCAGCAGTGCGACGACGAACTCGGCGGTGTTGGCGCAGACGAGGCCCACCGCGTCGCCGCGGTGCAGCCCCGTGCCGCCGAGTCGGGTGGCCACGTCGTCGACCAGGGCGGCCAGGGCGCGGTAGGACAGATGGATCCGCTCCCCGCCGACGACGAGTGCGCCGGCGCGGGGACGCTCACGCACGGACCGGTCGAGGAGATCGACGAGGCCCGTGACCGCCGGAGGCCGGTACCGGTTCGCGTCGCGCACGGATGCTGCGGCCGGAACGGCCATGACTCCACCTCCTCGCGCCAAGTCTGATGAAGCAGTCCTCTGCGAGCCTGCGGTGACGCGGGGGGTGCGTCCAATACCCACTGGTGAACGGCCGATAGCAGGTGTCTATCAAGGGAGTTGCGAGGCACGTCAGGGCGTCCACCTGCCGTCAATAGATGCTGTTTATCAGCTGGTCGCCGATGGGTCTTGGACGCGAGCGCGCGTGCTGCCGAAGGTGAGAGGAGTAGCCGCACTGGCATGACCTGCCCAAGGAGGACCTCGGACCATGACCGCCCCCTCGACAATGGAGACCGCGGCAGCAGCCGACGTTCCGACCGAGCTCACCGACGGGTACCACCTGGTCGTCGACGCGCTCAAGTTGAACGACGTCGACACCATCTACGGAGTGGTCGGCATCCCGATCACCGACCTGGCCCGCCTCGCACAGGCGCAGGGCATCCGCTACATCGGCTTCCGTCACGAGAGCAACGCGGGACACGCGGCGGCTGCGGCCGGCTATCTCACGAAGAAGCCGGGCGTAGCCCTGACCGTATCCGCTCCGGGGTTCCTCAACGGGCTGGTCGCGCTGGCGAACGCCACCACGAACTGTTTCCCGATGGTGCAGATCTCCGGTTCCAGCGAGCGGCATCTCGTCGACCTCAAACAGGGCGACTACGAGGAGATGGACCAGCTCGCCGCCGCGCAGCCGTTCGTCAAGGCCGCATACCGGGTGAGCCGGGTGGAGGACATCGGCCGTGGCATCGCCCGCGCGCTGCGCACCGCCATCTCGGGCCGTCCCGGCGGTGTCTACCTCGACATCCCGGCCGCGGTGCTCGGCTCGATCATGGACGCGCAGGAGGGTGCCAAGACGCTGAGCCGTCTCGTCGACCCCGCGCCGCGCCAGCTGCCCGCCCCCGAGGCGGTGGACCGCGCGATCGAGCTCCTGGCCGGCGCCGAGCGGCCGCTGGTGGTGCTCGGCAAGGGCGCCGCGTACGCGCAGGCGGACGCCAAGATCCGTGAGTTCATCGAGTCCACCGGCATTCCGTACGTACCGATGTCGATGGCGAAGGGCCTGCTGCCCGACGACCACCCGCAGTCGGCGGCCACCGCCCGTTCGCTGGCGCTGAAGAAGGCCGACGTCGTGATGCTCGTCGGCGCCCGCCTGAACTGGCTGCTCAACCACGGCGAGGCACCGAGCTGGAACCCCGACGCGAAGTTCATCCAAGTGGACATCGAGCCCAAGGAGATGGACAGCAACCAGCCCATCGCCGCCCCGCTCGTCGGAGACATCGAGTCGGTGCTCGACGCGCTCGCCGAGCGGACCAAACCCGGCCAGATCGCGGCCCCCACCGTCTGGCGGGAGGAGCTGGCAGCGCGCTCGGCGACGAATGTCGCCAAGATGGCGAAGCGCCTTGAGGCCGACCCGCACCCCATGCAGTTCATGGGTGCCCTGAAGGCGGTACGCGATGTCATCCACGAGCGCCAGGAGACCTACCTCGTCAACGAGGGCGCCAACGCGCTGGACATCGCGCGCAACGTCATCGACATGCACGTACCGCGTCACCGCCTCGACAGCGGCACGTGGGGCGTCATGGGCATCGGCATGGGGTACGCGATCGCCGCCGCCGTCGAGAGCGGCGCGCCCGTCGTGGCCGTGGAGGGCGACAGCGCCTTCGGGTTCAGCGGCATGGAGCTGGAGACGATCTGCCGCTACAAGCTGCCCGTCGTCACCGTCATCATGAACAACGGCGGTGTCTACCGCGGCGACGACGTCAACCCGCTCGACGACGCACCGTCCCCGACGACCCTGATGCTCGCGGCCCGCCACGACCTGATGATCGAGGCGTTCGGCGGCAAGGGCTACCGCGCGACCACGCCCGCCGAGGTCACCGCCGCTCTCACCGAGGCGCTGGCCTCGGGCGGCCCGGCGCTCATCGACTGCGTCATCGACCCCTCGGCCGGCACCGAGAGCGGCCACATCGCGCACCTCAACCCGAAGGGCATCACCGTCGGCAACATCACGCCGGCGAAGAAGTGAGCAGCCATCTCGACCCCCAGTACGCCCAGTTCAGCCCACCCTCGTACCGAGATCATTCAGGAAAAGGAAACCACGATGAGTGAACAGCCGCTCGCCGGAATCAAGGTGATCGACTTCACCGGGGTCCAGGCCGGTCCCGCATGCACCCAGATGCTCGCCTGGTTCGGCGCCGACGTCATCAAGGTCGAGCGCATCAACGGCGGCGATGTGACTCGCCGTCAGCTGCGCGACATCCCCGATCTGGACGCCCTCTACTTCACGATGCTGAACAGCAACAAGCGCTCGCTGGCCATCAACACCAAGTCCCCCGAGGGCAAGGAGGTCATGGAGAAGCTGATCCGCGAGGCGGACATCCTGGTGGAGAACTTCGCGCCGGGCGCGATGGACCGCATGGGCCTCGGCTGGGACTACATCCACGAGCTGAACCCGCGGCTGATCTTCGGTTCGGTCAAGGGCTTCAACGACGACTCCAAGTGGAACGACCTCAAGGTCTACGAGAACGTCGCCCAGGCCGCCGGCGGCGCCGCGTCCACCACCGGCTTCTGGGACGGCCCGCCCACCATCAGCGGCTCGGCCCTCGGCGACAGCAACAGCGGGATGCACCTGCTGATCGGCCTGCTGACCGCGATCATCCAGCGCAACGCGACCGGACTCGGCCAGAAGGTGTCGGTGTCCATGCAGGACGCCGTCCTCAACCTGACCCGCGTCAAGCTCCGCGACCAGCAGCGCCTGGAGAAGATCGGCTACCTGGAGGAGTACCCCCAGTACCCGAACGGCGAGTTCGGCGACGCGGTGCCGCGCGGCGGCAACGCCGGCGGCGGCGGCCAGCCGGGCTGGATCCTGAAGTGCAAGGGCTGGGAGACCGACCCCAACGCCTACATCTACTTCACCATCCAGGAGCAGAACTGGGCGCGCACCGCCGAGGTCGTCGGCCACCCCGAGTGGGCCGAGGACCCGGAGTACAACACCGCCCTGGCGCGCCAGTCGCACATCTTCGACATCTTCGACGAGATCGAGAAGTGGCTGGCCGACAAGACCAAGTACGAGGCGGTCGACATCCTGCGCACCTTCGAGGTGCCCTGCGCGCCCGTGCTCAGCATGAAGGAACTCGCGGCGGACCCCGACATGCGCAAGAGCGGCACGATCGTCGAGGTCGAGCAGAAGGAGCGGGGCACCTACCTGACCGTGGGCAGCCCGATCAAGTTCTCCGGCTTCAAGCCCGACATCAAGGGTGCGCCGCTCCTCGGTGAGCACACCGACGAGGTGCTCGCGGACCTCGGCTACGACGCGGACGACATCCGCAAGCTGCACGATGGCCAGGTCGTCGCCTGACCCGAACCGCCAGGGTGCCCCGCGTACGTTCCTCGTGCGTGGGGCACCGGCATGCGCGGGGGCGTCAGACAGTTCCCCTGTACGTCAGAAGCGGCCGCGGCCCCGAAGGCCGCGACCGCTTCCCCGCTCAGGGCACCTCAGACCGTTGTACGGTCTGCGGTGGCTTCGGCCCGCCGCCGCATCATCTCCCGCTCCCGTGCCCGTCGCGCGGTGACATCCCGGATGACCGCTCCGACGTGCGCGCCGCCGTCTGGAGCGGACAGCAGCACCACGCTGAACTCGATGGACAAGGTGCTGCCGTCCGCCGCCAGCGCGGGAACCGTCAGGAGGTCCGCTTCCCCGTACTTGGTGGCCCCGCGGTCCATGGCCGTCCGAAAGCCGTCCCAATGACGCCGCCGGTGTTTTTCCGGGATGATGATGTCCAGGTTGCGACCGGCCGCCTCGGCCGCCGAGAACCCGAAGATGCGCTCCGCGCCCCGGTTCCAATAGCGGATCAGGCCTTCACTGTCGATGATCACTATGCCGTCGGGTGCCTGGGCAGCCATCCCCAGCACCACCTCGGGATCCAGATCTTCCATGTCGCCTCCGAGCCGGGCCATTTGATGGCGACAGTATACAGAATGCAGTACTGGGGGGAAATCATGCGGACAGGGGTGGTTGGCTCAGCGTGCGGTGCGGACGCCGCCGAGGCCGGCGGGTCTGCTGCATCGAGTCCCGGCAGGCGAGGAAGAGTTCGGACTCGTTGTTCAGGGTCTCCCGGATGCCCCGCTTGGCCGGCGCCTGCCTCCAGGGCGGCCCGGAGTGAGTGCTGCGCCGTCAGCCCAGGGTGTTCACGGCCCGGGCCACCACCAGGACCACCGTCACCAGGGAGACCGAGGACTGCAGCATCATCAGCATCTTGGCCCAGCGCGACAGCGGCATCACGTCCGTCGGGCTGAAGGCGGTGGAGTTGGTGAACGACAGGTACAGGTAGTCCAGGAACGCCGGCTCCCAGTCCGGCGGCGCGGTCTCCGGGCTCTGCATCTGTACGAAGAGGAAGTCGGCGAACTGGTGGTGACCGCGGACCCGCGCCATCGGTCCGCCGCGGTCCCACTCCCAGTACCACAGGGCGAACACGATGACGTTCGTCAGCCAGATGCCGCCGCCGCCGAGCAGCAGCGGTCCGGCCTCGTTCCCCTCGGTGCCGTTCACCAGGCCCGCCACCAGCCGAACCGCCGCCCAGCCGTTGGCCAGGCTGATCACGCCGATCAGGGCCAGGCCCAGCCACCGCAGCCACCGGGTCCGGGGCTCGACCCGCCGGGGGTTCGCGGCGATCAGGCCGGCCAGCAGCACCACTTCCAGCACCGGCAGCGCCCAGTACGGCTGGAGCGTGAGCCGGTGCGGCAGCATCAGCTGGAGGGTGACGGCCACCAGGATCACGGCGGTCACCGCCCAGCGCGGCTCCCCGCGCGTCGCCCGGCGCCACGCGGGTGCCACACCGCGCTCGCCGCTCTCCAGCAGCCGCTCGATCCTGGTCAGGCGGCTCTCGGCGTCGTCCATGCCCTCGGTCATGGCAATGATTGTCCCGGGTCGCATGTCGATCACGTGACCGCCCGGCCCGGAGATGGCCTCCTTGACCGCCTCGCCGAGGTCGGATGGCCAGGCAGGCAGTCGGTTCGGCGTGAGTCGCCTCACGACACGTCACGCCGCATGGCGCCCGCAATGAGTTCGCCGATCAGGGCGGCGGTTGCCGCGGGGCCGCGCAGCGGAGCCGCGGGCAGGATCGAGGTGTCCGCGACCCTCAGGCCCCTGATGCCGTGCACCCTTCCGTACGGGTCGACGGCGACCCGGGGATCGTCGGCGGGACCCATCGGAACCGTCGCGCACGTGTGATGACCGGCTTGGGCCCGCCGATCGCCTGTTCACGATCAGCGGGCCCCGAGCAGGCGGTGTCGTTACGACGTCGCGGCGACCGCCGCGGGCTCGGCCGTGTCCCCGGCCGTCGGTGCGGCCGTGGCGGCGGTGCGCCGGCGCGGGAGGAAGGAGGCGAGGAAGAAGGCGAGGACGGCCGCACCGGCACCGATGGCCATGACGATCTTGAAGCCATTCTCGGAAGGCAGGGCGGTGCTACCGAAGTTGGTGGTCATCTGGGCGAGGATCACGCCGGCGAGGGCGCTGGCGAACGACGTACCCATGGAGCGCATCAGGGTGTTGAGGCTGTTCGCCGCGGCCGTCTCGGAGGCGGGCACGGCGCCCATGATCAGGGCGGGCATGGCGCCGTAGGCGAAGCCGACGCCGGCGCCGATGATGCAGGAGACCAGGATGAGGTGCCAGACCTCGGACATCAGCAGGATGTTCAGGCCGTATCCGGCGGCCACGATGACCGCGCCCAGCATCAGGGTGATCTTCGGGCCCTTGGTCTTGGTGATGGCGGCGGAGATCGGCGCCATGCCCATCATGACCAGGCCCTGCGGGGCGAGGACCAGACCGACGGTCATCATCGACTTGCCCAGGCCGTAGCCGGTCTGCGACGGCAGCTGGAGCAGCTGCGGCAGCACGAGCGACATGGCGAACATCGAGAAGCCGAAGGCGACGGAGGCGAGGTTGGTGAAGAGGACCTGGCGACGGGCGAGGGTGCGCAGGTCGACCAGCGGCTTGCCGGTCCGCAGCTCATACCAGCCCCATATCAAGAAGATCGCGATCGCGGCGGTGAACAGGCCGAGGGTGGTGGCGCTGGTCCAGCCCCAGTCGGCGCCCTTGGAGATGGCCAGCAGCAGGGACACCAGCGCGGCCGACAGGCCGAGCGAGCCGATGAGGTCGAAGCGGCCGCCGGCGCGGACCTTCGACTCGGGCACGATCGTCATCACCAGCGCGAGGGCGACGACGCCGAGAGCGGCGGACGTCCAGAACAGGACGTGCCAGCTGTAGTTGTCGGCGATGAACGCGGCCGACGGCAGACCGAGTGCGCCGCCGACACCCAGCGAGGCGCTCATCAGCGCGGTGGAGCCGGCGAGCTTCTCGGCGGGCAGGACGTCGCGCATGATGCTGATGCCGAGCGGGACGACGGCCGCCGCCAGACCCTGCAGGGTGCGGCCGATGACCATCGGGACGAGTGACTCGCTCAGCGCGCAGACGACCGAGCCGGACACCAGTAGCACGGTGCTGACCATGAGCATGCGGCGCTTGCCGAACATGTCGCCCAGGCGCCCGACCACGGGAGTGGCGACGGCTGCGGCGAGCAGGGTCGCGGTGACCGCCCAGGCGGTGTTCGACGCGGAGGCGTGGAGGTACTTCGGAAGCTCCGGGACGATCGGGATCACCAGGGTCTGCATCAGCGAGACGACGATCCCGGCGAATGCCAGCACCGCCACCACGGCGGCCGACCGCGGAGGTGCGGAACCTCCGGCCTCGGCGGATCGGGGAAGGGCGTCGGACATGGCAGGGCCTCCGTCGGTACGAGCTAGATTGCTTAACTTACGCAAGCATAAGTGGATTGCTTAACTAAAGCAAGTTCATGTTTCGTCGGCTGTCTCGCCTGGCCGGTCAGCCGCGGGAAGGGTCATGGAGCCGGGACTTCTTCGGGAGCGTGCGGATGCAGCGGCAGCTCGATCTCGACTTCGAAGCCGCCCTGCGGGCGGTGGCCCACGCGGAGGCGGCCGCCCGCGGAGTGGGCCCGCTCGCGCATGCCGATGAGGCCGTAGCCGCTGTTCGGAGTGGGAGAAGACGGTGATGCCCTACCCGTGTCGTTGGTGACGGTGATGCCCAGCCGGTCGGGGGAGTAGGTGAGCCGCACCTCGGCCGAGGGGGTGACCGCGTGCTTGGTGACGTTGGTGAGGGCTTCCTGCACGATGCGGTACGCCGTGAGGTCCGCCCCGGTGGAGAGCGGGCGCGGCTCTCCCTCGGTGATGACCGTGACGGTGAGCCCGGCGTGCCGGAACGACGCGGTCAGGTCGGAGAGCTGCCCGAGCCCGGGGGTGGTGGATTCGGTGGCCGCCAGAGGATTGTCCACGTCGTCCGCGTGGCGCAGCAGCCCGACGGTGGCCTTGAGTTCGCGCAGCGCCGAGGAGGTGCTCCCGATGAGGTCGGCGACGATCCTCTCGGCCTCGTCCGGCCGGGTTCGCATCAGGCGGACGAGGGTCCCGGCCTGGATGTGGGCCAGGACGAGGTGGTGGGCGACGACGTCGTGCAGGTCCCGGGCGATGCGCATGCGCTCCTCGGTGACGCGGTGCCGGGCTTCCTTCTCGCGCGTTCGTTCCGCGTGTTCGGCGCGGGCTTGCACGGCCTCCAGGCAGACCGCGCGAAACCGGGTCACGGTGCCGAGGGAGGTGGGCAGCAGCAGCCAGAACGCGGGGCCGAGCAACTTGAGGACCAGAGGTTCATCGGTGGGTCCGACGACGAGTGCGGTGGTCATCAGCAGGGCGATTCCCCAGAAGGTGAAGGTGTTCGCGGTTCTCCGGCCGGTGCGGACGGCCAGTGAGTACAGCGCGAGCATGAGCGGTGCCGGCAGCAGGACGGTGAGGATGCAGCCGAGCACGGCCACGATCAGGGCACAGACCGTGGTCAGTACCGCCGTGGTGTGGGGACGGCCGCGCCGCCACAGCAGAGCGGTGCACGAGATGCCCGCCAGCAGCACGCCGGGCCACCACGGGACTCCCAAGTCGGAGTCGGGGAGCGCGATCATGCTGCCGGGGACGGAACAGGCGAAGAGCAGTGCCGCCAGTGACATGTCAACGATGTGGGGATGGCTGTCCAGCCGCCGCTGCAGGCTGTCGGTCATGGCGTGGGTTCCTGTCCGGTGATGTGGCCGCGACGGCGGGCCGACTGAACAGACCCTTGACGGACCGTGGGGTGGGCGGCCGTGCCGGATCCGGTCGAACAACCAGTCATGTGCTGCGGACGACAGTGACCAGGGGCCGCTCCTGCCTCGAGAGCCAGCAGGCCGCCCCGCGCGCAGGGGTGCGCGCGCGGCGGAGGGGTTCCTACGGCTGGTCGTCGAAGGTGACGACGACCTTCTCGGCCGCTCCCGGCGTCAGCGTGAGCTCGAAGGCCTGCGTGACATCGGCGAAGGGGACGCGATGACTGATCAGCTTCGCGAACCGCTCGTGGTGCTCGGCGATTTCGGCCGTGACTTCGAAGATCTCGGTGGGGTAGCCCTGGGAGGCGATGAGGGTGAGCTCGCTGCGGAGCATGCCCCCGAGGTCGATGTCGGCGCCCTTCTTCTGTACGGCGACCATGACCAGCTTGGCGCCCCACTTGGCGGAGGCGATGGTGGCGTTGAAGACGCCGGCGGCACCGGCGGCATCGATGTAGATGTCGGTTCCGGCGCGGGGCTGGCCAAGGGCGTTGGCGGCCTGGCCGTGCAACTCCGCGAGCCGGGCGGTGACGTCCTCCTGCGCGGAGTTGATGACGGCGTCCGCGCCGACGGCCAGCGCCGTCTCCAGCCGCTCGGGGATGACGTCGGCGACGACCACGTGCTCGACGCCGCGCAGCTTCAGCCAGATGGTGGCGCCCAGGCCGATTGGCCCCGCCCCGAACACCACGACCTTGTCGGCCGGTTTGGCCTCGGACCGGTTGACGCAGTGCCGGGCGACGGCCATCGGCTCGTTGAGCGCGGCGACGTCGAAGGGCACGGTGTGGGGGAAGACCGCGACACTCTTGCCCACGACGGCGTTCTCGACGAGCAGATACTCACTCATCCCGCCGAACCTGCCACCGCAGCCGATGATCCCGGTGGGCGCGTCCTGCGGGTTGACGACCACCCGGTCGCCGACGTTCAGGTCCGCGACCTCCGCGCCCACCTCGACGATCTCCCCGGCGGTTTCGTGGCCGAGCGGCAGGGGGATCATCGAGCCGCCCGGGCCGAACGGGATGCCGCCGAGGTAGAGGAAGTGCGTGTCGGTGCCGCAGATGCCGCAGGCGCGAATCCGGATGAGTGCGTCCTTGGGGCCGGGCACCGGGCGCCCGATGTCGACGACGTCGACCTTGCCGACCATGCCGGTCTGTACGGACTTCATCGTTGCCATGGGGAGGTTTTCCTTCTGGAGGTATTGGAGGTATTGGAGGTGTGATGGCTCAGTCGCGCCGGAGTTGTCCGCCCGCGCCGGGAGAGGACCCGTCAGGCTCGGTACTGCTGTCGCTCTCTGCGGCCGCGCAGAAGGCTCATGCCGGCGCCGAGGGAGACGACGGCCATGCCGAGGGAGGTCGCGATGCCCTGGGAGCCGTCTATGACGAAGGGCGCCGCCAGGGCGACGGTGAGGTTGAACAGGAACAGGAACCAGAGGGCGGGCTTGGAGGCGAGCAGCGACTTCATGAGGGTTTCCTTTGGAATGCGGGAGCTGCGTGCAGCGGTCGGCGGTCTCCGTCGGCGGTGGGCCGACGACCGGCTTCGGAGATACGGGGCTTACGGGGCGGGGGCGCGGTGGTGTCCTCGAACCCGGCGGCGGACGGGGGAGTGTTCCGGCCGCCGGGCCCGGGACAGCGCCGTTCCCCGTCCCCACGGGTTCGGCGCGTCGGGGCCATACCGCTCAGTTGGCCCCGGTCCGTGTGTCCACGGTTGGGATGCCGTGGGAGGGGGCCCAGTTCGGGCCCCGGTTTGCTTGAGTTAGGCAAACATAGAGGAGTTACTTAAGTCAAGCAACTTTCTCGACGTCGGCGGCGACTGCACCACATTGCTTAAGTTAGGCAAACTGTTACTGTGGGTTCATGCCCCCCACGTCACCTGCAACGGCGCACGCCTCGGCGGACGTCATCGAGATCGAGCGAGTCCTCACCCGCGTCGCGTATCTGGCCGGGCGGGCCCGACAGCACGAGCGGCTGATGGCCCTGGCGGGCCTCTCACTGGACCGGGCCGCCGTCGCGATCCTGCGGAACATCGCCGAGAGCGAGCCGATGCGCCCCGGTGTTCTCGCGGTCCGCCTGTCGGTGGAGGCTTCCCATGTCACCCGGCAGCTGGCGCAGCTGGAGAAGGCAGGCCATGTGATCCGCGTCCCGGATCCGGACGACCGCCGGGCGCAGCGCGTTCAGCTCACCGACGCCGGCCTGGCCGCGGTCGACCGTGTACGGGAGGTGAGCCGCCGGGGCATGGAGGTGGCTCTGGCCGACTGGCCGTCGGAGGACCTGCGGCAGCTCGCCGGGCTCTTTCATCGGCTGGTCGACGACTTCGTCGCCCACGCCGAGGATCATGTCGACATCCGGCCCTCTGCTTGACGGCGGACCGGCGGCTCCCGCCGTCGGAGGACCTGCGGCAGCTCGCCGGGCTCTTTCATCGGCTGGTCGACGACTTCGTCGCCCACGCCGAGGACCATGTCGACATCCGGCCCTCTGCTTGACGGCGGACCGGCGGACCGGCGGCTCCGGAGGGGCGATATGCGCACAGTGTGCGGCGGCCTCAAAGGCTCGCGGGGGTGACCACGGCTGCCCTGGTGCCGACAGGCCAATGGCCGGTGAGTCGTCGGCCAGTGCGACCTCCCGGGCGAAGACCTACCGACCAGCTTGCGGCTGAACCTCTCTCCAGAGCCCGGCTCTCACCGCCCGGCTGCTGCGTCAGCCGCCCGACCACCCCGAGGCGGTCGCCCTGCCCGTCTGCGGTGCACGGACGTGGGCAAGGCGTGTGTGGGTCCTCGGAGACATGCTTGGTGATCGAATGGTGCCGGCCGAGTTTCGGCAGGCACCATCCGTGTTCTCGTGATCGTACGTATCGCGCAGCCCGAGCCGGCGACAGACCTCCGCCCTGCCTCCGGATTCGGTCCGGCACAGGAGCGTCAGCAGGCCACTCAGGCCCTCCACGACGCGTCTCCCGGCGGCCCATGCTGAGAGTTCCCTCCCCGCCATGCGGCCATCGTGGCGGGACCGGCGCCTGCTTCCAGGGGAGGCCCGTCCAAGCAGTCCTCAGGTCTCCAGGACGAGCAGCTGAGCCTCCTCCGGGGACCAACCGACCGTCAGATCGGTGTCCACGGCGCCGGTTGGGCGCGAGCCTGTGCCGAGTTCGCGCATGACCACCTCCTGGCCGCCCACGTGCAGTCGGTGGCGGATCGTGGCACCGAGGCTGGTGGACGACAGAACTCGGCCGGAGCCGCGGTTCTCGGTGCGGTCGGCGTCGACGAACCGCAGATGCTCGGGGCGGATGGAGACCGCGTACGCCTCGCCCTTGGCCCCGCGGTCGCGTACCCGGCCCACTCCCCAGGCGCCGAGATCGACGACGGCCTCGCCGTCCTTGCGCTCCAGTACCGTGCAGGGCAGCAAGTTGGTGTCGCCGAGGAAGTTGGCCACCCAGTCGGTCCGCGGATGCGCGTACACGTCCTCGGGGGCACCCTCCTGCACGATCCTGCCGTCGCGCATGACCACGATCCTGTCGGACATGGACATGGCCTCGTCCTGGTCATGGGTGACGAACAGGACGGAGATGCCGAGCGACTGCTGCAGTGTCTTGACCTCGTCCTGCATCTGCTCGCGCAGGCGCTTGTCCAGGGCAGCCATCGGCTCGTCCAGGAGAAGGGCCGCGGGGTTGAAGACGAGGGCGCGGGCGAGCGCGACGCGCTGCTGCTGACCGCCGGACATCTGACGCGGACGACGGTCGCCGAGCCCGGCCAGACCGACGCGGGCGAGTGCCTCCTCCGCGCGGCCCCGCCGCTCGCCGCGCTGGACCCCCCGCATACGGAGCGGGAACTCGACGTTCTCGGCGGCGCTCATGTGGGGGAACAGGGCGTAACTCTGGAAGACGACGCCGAGGTTGCGGTCCTTGGGAGGCAGCCGGTCCACCGGTTCGCCGTCGATCAGCACCGTGCCGGAGGTGAGTTCCTCGAAGCCGGCGACCATCATCATCGTCGTGGTCTTGCCCGAACCGCTCGGCCCGAGCAGGGTGACGAACTCGCCGGGAGCGACCGACAGATCGAGATCGTCGACGGCGGCGACGTTCCCGTACATCTTGCGAACGCCCCGCAGCTCGATGGCACCACGCCGCTCCTCGTGGGGAGTTGAGGCGGATGCCTGCTGTGTGCTCGTGGTCGTCATGGTTCACCCTGTCTGTTCGGGGGCGGTGAAGGGGAGCAGCCGCGCGACGGAGCGGCGGCGGATGGTGAAGCAGACCTGTACGAGCAGACCGAGCGTGGCGACGGTGACGAGCATCGCCGAGGAGACCGCGATCTTGGGGGTGAGGTTGTACTGGATGTCGGTGAACATCTTCACCGGCAGCGTCGTCGCGTTCGGGGACTGCAGGAACAGCGCTATGACCGTCTCGTCGATGGACACCGAGAAGGCGAACAGGGCTCCCGCGATGAGCCCCGGCCGGATGACCGGGAGATAGACGAACCGCATGACGGAGAACGCTCCCGCGCCCAGGCTGCTCGCCGAGTGGACCAGCGCCGGGTTCAGCCCGGCGAGGCTGGCCCGCACGGTGAGGAAGGCGTACGGTACGGCGATCACGGCATGGGCCAGGCCGATCGGCAGGACCGTCCCCACCATGCCGAGGGAGATGAAGAACTGGTAGAACGCCAGAGCCAGCACCACCGCGGGCACGATCATCGGCGCGAGCAGGACGCCCGTGACCGCCGCCTTCCCGGGGAACGTACGCCCGTGCAGCGCCACCGCGGCCGTCCCGCCGAGCAGCACCGCGATCACCACCGCCATACCGGCCGCCTGCAGGCTCGCGGACAGTGCCGACATCCACGCCTGGTCGCTGAAGAATCCGGTGACCGCCTCGGTGGACAACTGCCGGGGCGGGAACGCGATGTAGCGGCTGCCGGTGAACGCCACGGGCACAACGATCAGCGTCGGCACCACCAGGAAGACGAAGACCGGCACCGAGGCGATCAGGGAGGACACATGCCGAGGTCTAGTGGGCCTCATATTCGCCTCCCGCACGAAGGATCCGCTGGTAGATCGCGACGAGCACGCTGACGATGACGGTCAGCAGCAGCGCGAGCGCCGACGCACCGGCGAAGTCGGTCAACTGCCTTGCGTAGAAATCGATCTGATTGGCGATCATCATGTCGCCGGGGCCGCCGAGCACGACGGGCGTGATGAAGAATCCCGTACTGATGATGAACACCAGCAGACCCGCGGCGGACACCCCCGGAACGGTCAGGGGCAGGATGATCCGCCGGAAGACCGACGCCTCGCCCGCCCCGAGCGACCGGGCCGCCAGTTCGAGCCGGTCGTCGATCGCTGCCAGGGCCGCGAAGATCGGGAAGACGGCGTAGGGCAGCAGGTAGTGCACCATGCCGAGCACGACTGCGAAGCGGTTGTGGAGCAGGCTCAGCGGGGCATCGGTGATACCGAGCCCTTGCAGCGCGCTGTTCACCAGGCCGTTGTCCTGCAGCAGGACCGCCCAGGCGAAGTTCTTCACCAGGACGCCCGTCCAGAAGGGCAGGAGCACCAGAGCGAAGAGGATGACCCGCGCCAGCGGCCCGCGCCGCCAGATCACCAGGGCCAGCAGATAGCCGAGCACGACCGTGGCGAGCGTCGACAGGGCGCTGATCTCGAAGGTGTTGAGCAGCGACCGCGACACCAACGGGTCCTTCAGCACGCGCTGGTAGGCGTCGCCCTCGGTGCTCGCCGCGACGAGTTTGCCGAGAGGGGTCAGGAAGAGTACGGCGTCGAAGGCGAGTGCGGGCGCCAGCAGCAGCAACCATGTGCCGCGCGGGCGCCGGCGCCGCCGCGGCGCATCGGTACCGACCGAAGCGGATGCGGAAGCCGCGGCGGACGTGACGGTGGACGTCATCAGCTGCCCGCCTGCCACAGCTTGAAGCGCTGCTCGGTCGCCTTGAGGTTCTTCGCCCACCAGGCGTCGTCGCGTACCAGGATGGAGCCCGCCAGCTTGGGGCTGGTGGGCAGGGAATCGGCCACCGAGGAAGGCAGCTCGGCCAGAGCCGGGGTGTTGGCCAGGGTGAGGTTGGTGGTCTGGATGAAGTCGGCGCCTGCCGCGGCGTCGTTGCTCATGAAGTCCAGGAGCCGGAAGGCCGCCTCCTTGTTCCTGGCGCCCTTGGGGACCACGAAGTAGTCGCCCGCGACGACACTGTTCCTGGCGGTGAAGTTCAGCCTCGCCCCGTCCTTGCGGGCGGCGCTGATCCGGTTGTTGAAGCTGGTCGACAGCGCGACCTCACCCGAGGTCAGCTGCTGGATCGGCTCCTGATTGGCCGCGTGGTAGATCAGCCTGTCGCGCCCGGGGTGCTGGGCCAGGTACGTCAGGGCGGCATCCACGTCGAGTGGGTAGATCTTGTCGAACGGCACGCCCGCGGCGAGTCGTGCCGCCTCCAGGACCGAACTGTCGGACAACTGCGAGTAGACGGAACGCTTGCCCTTGTAGCGCCCCTGGTCCAGGAACTGCTCCCAATTCTTCGGTGCCTGCGCATCGGAGATGTGCTTTTGGTCCCAGGCCATCACGAAAAGGAAGCTCAGATACTTGATGCCGTAGTCGGCCTTCGCGTAGGACGGCAGCCCCTTGTCGTTGATGACGCCGTAGTCCAGCTTCTCCAACAGCCCCTCGTCGACGGCCTGGAGGTATTCCGGCGCGGTCAACTCCACCAGATCCCACTGGACATCGCCGGACTGCACCTGGGTCTTGAGCCCGGCGAGGCTGGTGTTGGCCAGCAGCGACGGGCGCACACCCGACTTCTTCTCGAAGGGCTTGAGCAGGGTCTTCGTCAGCTGGTCGTTGTACGAGCCGCCGTACGAGGTGACGGTCACCGTGGTGTTCGGCTTGGCCGACGGGGTCGACTTGGTGCTGCACGCGGTGAGCAGACCCCCCGCGAAGGGTGCCGCCAGCGCGGAGCCTCCGGCCGCCCGCAGGATCGACCGCCGGCTCATGCTTCTGTGTGACTGCTCGTTCATTGTGGCCATGCCTTTCTTGGAACACGACGGCCCCGTGTCGGCGCACACCCATGACAGGTGTGGTACGCGATCAATGCGGGGCGCTGCAGGGGTCAGCACCAAAGGGGGAAAGAGGGGGTCCGTCAACTGCGATCCGTGTCATGAGCGGACAGGCCGGAGTGCGACCCGCGGAGCCCATAGCCGTCGCCAACGGCCATGAATTCGGAACTCGTTCGCATCCGCCATCACGATCAGGCGATCCGCGGAAAAGGGAACGATCCGGTACACGCGGTCTGCGTCAGCCCGGCGACCGCGTGGCGCAACAGTAAGTACATGTCCTCGGCGCGTCAATGATTGATTTCTCGTGGATGCACCGCTCGTGCCGCAGGCGGACATCCCGTCGTCCTGCCCGACGACACGGCCTTGGTGAGTGTGCAGATCATCCATAAGGCCCCCGTGGCTGTGGATGAATCCACCACTTCTGGGCTGGTCGGGTGGCAGATAGCGTCACTGGCCTGGGACGACGACCAGGCCTGGTCAGGTCATCCGTTCCTCAGTTGCTGTCCCTCCGGCGTGGCCCGCCGACGCGGAAGTCGCCAATTCCGCGCCGTCCGGGCCTGCCCCCCCATATCCGGCACAACCGGAACGCAGTCTCACGGCCGCCCTCACCCCTTGGGCGCTGCGTCATCGCCATTGTCCAGTCGGCCCGACAGCGGATTTCCCGCATCCCTACGATTCCCACACGTCACGAGGAGTACAGAACGTCGTGAGCGAAATCCGCACGCTGCGCAATTACATCGACGGGGAATTCGTCGACGCGAAGGACGGTCGCACGCTGCCGGTCGTCGACCCCACCACCGGTGAGGTGTACGCGAGTTCACCGCTCTCGGGGGCGGCAGACGTCGACGCGGCGATGGCAGCCGCAGCAGCGGCCTTTCCTGTGTGGTGCGACTCCATCCCCAGTGTCCGGCAGAAGCTGCTCCTGAAGATCGCGGACGCTGTCGAGGACCGCGCTGAGGAGCTGGTCGAGGCGGAGTGCCGCGACACCGGCAAGCCCCGCGCCATGACCAGGACCGAAGAGATCGTTCCCATGGTCGACCAGTTGCGCTTCTTCGCGGGTGCCGCGCGCCTGCTGGAGGGCAAGGCAGCGGGGGAGTACGCCGAGGGCCTGACCTCCATCATCAGGCGGGAGCCGATCGGTGTGTGCGCCCAGGTCGCACCCTGGAACTACCCGATGATGACGGCGGTGTGGAAGTTCGCGCCCGCGATCGCGGCAGGCAACACCGTGGTCCTCAAGCCCTCGGACACCACGCCCGCGTCCACGGTGCTGCTCGCCGGGATCGTCGGTGGCGTACTCAAGGAGCTGGATCTGCCCGCCGGTGTGCTCAACGTCGTGTGCGGCGACCGGGACACCGGGCAGCTCATGGTCGAGCACCCGGTGCCGGCCATGGCCGCCATCACCGGTTCCGTGCGTGCCGGCATCCAGGTCGCCGAGAGCGCCGCCAAGGATGTCAAGCGCGTCCACCTGGAGCTCGGCGGCAAGGCGCCCGTGCTCGTCTTCGACGACGCGGACATCGCGCAGGCCGTCGAGGGCATCACAACGGCGGGATTCTTCAACGCCGGACAGGACTGTACGGCCGCCACCCGGGTGCTGGTGCACGAGTCCGTCCACGATGAGTTCGTCGCCGCGCTGGCCAAGGCCGCCGCCGACATCAAGACCGGTGGTATCGACGAGGAGGGCGTGCTCTTCGGTCCGCTCAACAACGTCCATCAGCTCGCCCAGGTGAGTGGTTTCGTCGACCGGCTCCCCTCGCACGCCAAGGTCGAGGCAGGCGGTCACCGCGTCGGCGACCAGGGCTACTTCTACGCCCCCACCGTCGTCTCCGGGCTCCAGCAGGACGACGAGATCATCCAGAACGAGGTCTTCGGCCCCGTCATCACCGTCCAGTCCTTCACCGACGAGGCGCAGGCCGTGGAGTGGGCCAACGGCGTCGACTACGCTCTCGCCTCCTCCGTCTGGACGAAGGACCACGCACGCGCGATGCGCATGTCGAAGCGCCTTGACTTCGGCTGCGTATGGATCAACACCCACATGATCCTGGTCGCCGAGATGCCGCACGGCGGCTACAAGAAGTCCGGCTACGGCAAGGATCTTTCGGCGTACGGCCTCGAGGACTACACCCGCATCAAGCACGTCATGACATCGCTGTGACATGCCCGAGGTAGGCGTCCCGGTTGGCGCTTACTTTCTGACCCGGATGGCGCCGCTCATGCTTCGGGCGGCACCATCCGTGTTGTCGTGACACGACGTCAGCAGGCGCCCTCGTCCTGCCACGGCCCCCACTCGGAGGCGCCGGGCGTCTCGTTCTGGGTCCACCACTTGGCCTTCCAGTTGTGCTTGTTGTACGAGACCTCGTTGCCGGCGGTGTAGACCGCAGCCGAACTCCAGGCCGTCTTGCACGCGGTGCTCGGCGGGGTCGGTGTGGGCGTGGGGGTCGGAGTGGGTGTGCTGGTGGGCGGCGTGGCTCCGGCGAACTTCACTGAGTACTTCGCGAAGTCCCAGGAGCTCTGCGTCACGCTGGAGCATGTCCCCGACGTACGGCCGCCGTTGTCGGCGGGAGTGCACTGACGGTCGCGGTTGAGGGACCAGAAGGTGAAACGGTCCATGTTGTGGCTGGTGGCGTAGTCCAGCACCGTCTGGAAGTCGGCCTGCGAGAACATCTCGCCGGTGTCGCTGCGTCCGTTCATGCCGGAGAAGCCTTCGTGAGCGTAGGCGGTCGCCTGGTCCCAGCCGAAGGTGGACTGGAGGATCGTGTTGAAGTTGGTGAGCGCGCTGGTCTGCGAGGCAGCACCGTTGAAGCCGCCGTCGAACGGCATGATGGAGAAGTTGTTCGGCGTGAACCCCTGCGACTTCGCCTCCAGCAGCATCTGCTTGCCGAACCAGCCGGTGCCGTCCGCCGTACCGGCCGTGGTGACGGAGACGTAGAGGCCCGGATTGTTCTGCTGAAGGATCTTGGCGGCGCCGATCTCGTTCTTGATCGCCGCCGTGTTCTCGTACTCCGGCTCCTCCAGGTCGAAGTCGATCGCGTGCAGGCCGTACTTGGTGATGACCTGCTGGTACGCCGCCGCGGTGGCGGCCGCGTCCGAACACGTCTGCCCGAGCTTGGTGCCGCCGTAGCCGCCGATCGAGACGGAGACGTCGCCGCCCTTCGCTCGGATGTTGTTGATGACCGACTGCACGGTGGTGTCCGAGGAGACCGCGGCCGTGCCGCCCCAAGTGGGGGAACATCCACCGCCGTTGGGGGCGAGGACGAAAGCGAGCTGGAACGCCTTGAGGCCGGTCGCGTCCATGATGGCGGCCGGGTCCGGTGGGTCGTTGTCCAGTGGCATCAGATAGGGAGCGGCGGCGTACCAGCGGTTGCTGAGCGCGGTGGTCGCGCCCGAGGCGTTGCCCGCGACCAGCGCGGTGGTGCCGACTGCGGTCAGTCCGACGGCGGCGGCCGCGCCCAGAGCTGCGCGAAGACGTCTCACTGCGTGCCTCCAGGGGAGTGGGGAGTGGCCCCAGCTTCCGGGCGCTGTCGCGATCACGTCAATGACTTGGACTAGACCAGATTGGTCTTTGGACTAGACCATACCTTCTCTTTACTCGCGCGCTCGGTCGACGCTTTCCGGATCGCCGTGTCGTTGCGGTTGCGCGTACCAGGGCCGCACCCCTCAGCGGTGGTGGCGCATGACCAGGTGGTGGCCGTCGAACTGGAAGCCCAGGGCTCGGTGGCCGGCGGGGTGCCCATCAGCCGTGCAGTGGTAGGCGTCCTCGTTGCACGACTTGGTGTTGTTGATCGCCTCGTCGGCCGTCTGGTTGATCTTGCGGATCTCCTCGGTCGTCTCCAGGCCGTCCGCGCTGAGAGCCGACCTCAACAGGGCAGTGCCCAGGGCCTTCTGGTCATCCGTCAGGTCGGCGAGGGTGATGCCCTGGCGCTCGTAGGAGTCGACGTTGCTTCAGGAGTGTTCACGATTCCTGGTCGGCGGCCAGGCGTTCCATGCTCGCGGTCGCCGCATCGGCGCGGCTTCGCGCATCGCGCAGCCGGCGGTCCGCCTTCCGCATGCGCTCGCGCGCCGCGCGCTCGTCGCCTCGGGCCTGCCCGAACTCGTCCTGTGCGTGACTGAGCTCGTCGGCAAGTGCGGTGACACGCTCCCGCAGTGTGGCCAGCCGCTCCTTGGCCTCCTGCGCCTGACGCCCGGCCGCCTCTGTCTCCGCTTCGTGCGTCCGCAGCTCGCGGTCGGCCTCCTCGGCGGCCTGGCGAGCTTCGGCAAGCTGCTCGCGCTGCCGTTTCTCCGCTGCGGATTGCTCGCGCTGCCGTTTGTCCGCTGCGGACTCCTCGCGCCGCCGTTCCTGCGCCGCTGACTCCTCTCGTCGCCGGGAAGGCGGCGGCTTCGCGGGAGAGGCTGACGGGCTGCCGCGGCGCGGCGGCGCCTTCGGGATGCCGGCGGGGAAGCCGACGGCCGGGGTGAGCGGCTTGACGAGCCGGCCCGCGGCCCACCGCTCGGCGGCATCGGGGTCGGCGAGCACCGCCTGCAGGGTTTCCTGGACCTCGCGCTGGGCGTCCTGCCCGAGGGGGTGCCCGGCGTCTGCGGCAAGCTGCGCGGCTTGCCGGGACAGCGCACGGATCAGCATCCGTTGCTGGTGGACGAGCTCGCGCAGCTGCTCACCGTCCAGCTCGCTGTGGGCCTGTCGCAGGGCCGTGCCCAGGTCGAGCAGAGGGTGGACCTCGTCGGGCTGCTCGTGCACCAGCAGGTTGCTTGCCCAGGCGGAGAGGCTGGGGCGGCGCAGAGCGGTGATCTGCTCGGCGAGTCCCCGGTCGCCGGCCGTGCGGGCTGCCGCGGCGTGCCGGCTGCGTGCGGCGGTGAACTGCTCCGGCCGCAGCCCGTACAGCTCGTCGGCGACAGCGTCAAGGCCCACCGGCATCCTCCCTGTCCAAGGAACCTCTCCAACGAAGAGAGGCGCATCGTTCAACGAACCTCTCCAAACGATGGGAGGCGCGTCGTTCAACGAACCTCTCCAACGAAGACATGTGCGCTCATTTTCTCACTGTGGGGCGTGTATGCGGTGATTGTGCTGGTGCCACAGAGGCCGGGCAGCGGACCCGCTTTCCCCGCGAGGATGGTCAAGTTCTGGCGGGGCCTTTGCTGCATATTGATTGCAGGTACGAGCCTCTCGCATAAAACTGGACGACGCAGTCCCGCCCCGAAAGCCCGAAAGAGAGACCTCCTCCCCGATGGCCGCCGTCCCCGCCGCCCCGCCCACCACGGCCCCGCCGAGCGCCACCCGCTGGCAGCGTTTCCGCACGTCGATGACGCGCCGGGAATGGATGAACCTCGGCGGGATGGCGGCGTTCATTCTGGCGCTGCATGTCATCGGCTGGTTCACACTCGTGGCGGTCGTCGCCCCCGAGCACTACAGCCTGGGCTCCAAGACCTTCGGGATCGGCATCGGCATCACCGCCTACACCCTGGGCATGCGGCACGCTTTCGACGCCGACCACATCGCCGCCATCGACAACACGACGCGGAAACTGATGAACGAGGGGCAGCGCCCGCTGTCCGTCGGTTTCTGGTTCTCGCTCGGTCACTCCAGCATCGTCTTCGCGCTCGCCTTCCTGCTCTCGCTGGGCGTCAAGGCGCTGGCCGGCCCGGTGGAGAACGGTGACTCGGAGCTGCACAGCGTCACCGGCTGGATCGGCACCACCGTCTCGGGGACGTTCCTCTACGTCATCGCGATCATCAATCTGCTGATCATGGTGGGCATCTGGAAGGTCTTCCGCCAGATGCGCTCCGGGCACTTCGACGAGGCCGCGCTGGAGGAGCAGCTGAACAACCGCGGGTTCATGAACCGTCTCCTCGGCCGTCTGATGAAGTCGATCACCAAGCCGTGGCAGATGTATCCGCTGGGTCTGCTCTTCGGCCTCGGCTTCGACACGGCGACGGAGATCGCGCTGTTGGTGCTGGCTGGTTCCGGTGCGGCGTCCGGCCTTCCCTGGTACGCGATCCTGTGCCTGCCCGTCCTGTTCGGGGCGGGCATGTCGCTGCTGGACACCATCGACGGCTCGTTCATGAACTTCGCCTATGGATGGGCCTTCTCCAAGCCCGTCCGCAAGGTCTACTACAACCTCACCATCACCGGCCTGTCGGTCGCCGTCGCCCTGATCATCGGCACCGTCGAACTGCTGGGCCTGGTGGCCGAGAAGGCCGGACTGCACGGCGCTTTCTGGGACTGGATCTCCGGCCTCGACCTCAATGTCATCGGCTACGTCATCGTCGGCCTGTTCTTCGCCACCTGGGCCGTGGCCCTGCTGGTGTGGAAGTTCGGGCGGATCGAGGAGAAGTGGACGGCGGGACTGGCCCAGCCCGCCGAACAGGGAGCCGAGTAGCCCCTCGCCCGGGCCCGACTCCGCGCGCTCGTCGCATACGCAGGTCCCTTCGTACTCACCGGGACCAGTGGCGCCACCGCGGCCACCCTCGACCGCTTCGACGACTACTGGGGCGGCCGGGCCCAGGCCTTGGGCATCGACGCGAAGTTGTCCAAGCCGAGGTCACAGCATCGGGAACTGTCGACCGGCCTCCGCGAACAGGCTCGGGTACGCGCTGCCGCACGTGGCTGCCGCCGCGAAGAGCGCGTCGACCGCGGCCTGCAGTGGGTCGGTCTCCGCCGCGCCGAACAGGGCAGGTATCGCCATGGCCTGCCGCAGAAAGTCGCCGCGGCTCGCGTCGAACGAGTCCACGAGGGTCTGGGGGATGCGGTCGTCGGCGAAGAAGGGGTCCCAGGTGCGCTGGGCGTCGTCGAACGATGCCGGCAGGTCCTGTTGGTGGTCCAGGGCATCGAGCGCGGGCACGATCCAGTCGACGTCGCTGAGACCCGCTTCGGACAGAGCTCGGCGCGCGGCCCAGCGGGCGAGGGCGCGCTGGGTCACCGGACCCGCCGTGTCGACCGCGTCGAGAAGGTCGCGGTCCAGCTCGACCAGCCCCATCACATTGCCGCCGACCCGGCGGAGCCGCTCACTGGGCAGGCGACCACCCCAGTACTGGGCCTCCGCACGTTCGCGTGCGGGCTGGTCGGCTCTCTCCTGCTCCTCACCTTCGGCGACGCTCGGCCTCGGCCCTCTCCTGCGGCGACGGAGGCGGCGGAAGGGTGCGGGCGTGCCGGTGCCAGTAGTCCGCGCTCCGCGACGTCTGCCTGATCACCTGGTCCGCGCCGGTGACGGCGGGCCAGAACTGCAGCAGGTAGTGATCGACGATGCCCTCGCCCGCCAGAACGGCGAGTTCCTCCTCCTCCGCCTGGTCCATGCCGCGTCCGCAGTAGCGCACCCGGTAGTCGGCCACCGGCAGTTCGAGGGCGCACAACGGGCCGTCGCCCCAGGGCAGGAGGACGGTCGAGGGGGACTCCGGCCGGAACGACACCTCCACCACTTCCTCCCAGCTCTCGCCGAGCGGTGGTGGCGAGTCGTGCACCTCGACGGTGAGGCCCACGGTCCCGGTGTGCAGGCCCGTCGTGAGGAAGAGGTAGCCGGGCACAGCGGCGCCGCACAGGCCGTTGCTCTGCCCGGCGCAGGCATCCGACGGGTCCGCGCCGAACTCGCCGGGCCGGCTCTCCACGTAGAACTGCCGATAACTCACCGGTAGTTCGCCGCTGTACACCCTGCGCATGATCGTCCCCCCGAGTCAGATCTCAGCCACCGGAAACCAGTATGCGGACCAGGTCTGACAGTGCCGCTCGCGTCGGGGGACGATCGGGAGCCACACTGATCGCCCTGCGCTACGTCCCCGAGTCGCCCCGCCGCGCCGAGGGACGCGTCAACTGGCTCGGCGCCGTCCTGCTGTCGGGCTGGCTGGTCGCCCTGCTGCTGCCGCTCAGCCAGGCGAGCCGCTGGGGCTGGGGATCGGGCAAGGCCGTCGGCCTGTTCGCCGCCGCCGTGCTGCTCTTCGCGCTGTGGCTGTTCGCCGAGGCGCGCTCGCGCAGTCCGCTGATCGACCTGCGCATCATGCGGCTGCCCGCCGTGTGGACCACGAACGCCGCCGCGCTGCTGTTCGGCGCGGGCATGTACGCGATCTGGTCCTTCCTGCCCGGCTTCGTCCAAACGCCCAGCTCCGCGGGATACGGCTTCGGCGCGAGCGTGACGGCGGCCGGACTGCTCATGCTGCCGATGCTGATCGCGATGTTCTGCTCCGGTGTGCTCAGCGGCCGTCTGGAGCCGGTACTGGGTGCGAAGAAGCTGCTCACCACCGGTGCCGCGCTCGGTGCGGTCGCCTGCGGATTCCTCGCCCTGTGGCACGACCGGCAGTGGCAAGTCGCCTTCGCGGCGGGCGTTTTCGGCCTTGGTATCGGGCTGGCCTTCGCCTCCATGGCCAACCTGATCGTCGGCAGTGTCCCGGCCGAGCAGACCGGCGCCGCCACCGGCATGAACGCCAACATCCGCACCATCGGCGGGTCCATCGGCGCCGCGGTGACCAGCGTCCTGGTCACCGGCCGGCTCCAGCCCTCGGGCCTGCCGTACGCGTTCGGTTACACGCACGGCTTCAGCCTGCTCGCGCTGCTCTGCCTCGCCGCCGCACTGGCCGCGCTCCTCGTCCCGGCGCGCGGTGCCGGGCGTATCTCCGCCGGGCCCCGCGCCTTTGGTGATACGTCCCGCAGCGAGCCGGAGGCCGTCGCGCCGGGCGCGCGGAGCTGACGTCTGCGGATCAGCTCTGCTCGGTGAGTTCGGCGAACTCGCCCAGCAGAGCCGCCGCGCTCAGCCGTACGGGCTTTCAAGAGCCCTCGTCGGCCGGAGCGGCTGCCCGCCCCGGCCGTCACGCGGCCGTCAGCTCAGGCCGGCGGAGGCCAGCCATGCCTTGGCCACGTCCAGCGGGTCCTTGTTGTCGTCCTGTACCTGGCTGTTGAGCTTGACCAGGGCTTCGGTGTCGAGCTTCGCCGACACGTCATTGAGAACGGAAACCCCTGCCGACGAAAGAGCGCTCTTGTATGCCAGCGGAGTAACGTTCTCGAACCCGAAGAGGTTCTTGGGGTCCTGCAGGACTACGAACTTGTTCTTGCTGATTCCGGGGTCCGTCGTGAAAATGTCCGCGGCCTGGATGTTGTTGCCCTTGAGGGCCGCGACCGTCAACGGACCACCCGCGTCGAGCGCCTTGAAGGACTTGAAATCGAGGCCGTATACGGACTTGAGGCCCTTAAGGCCCTGCTGCCGGGTCTGGAATTCGGGCGAGCCGCCGATGACCAGGTCCTTCGCCACGGCGGCGAGGTCGGCGATCGTCGATGTGGCCGTCAGGTTGTACTTCTTGGCCGTGGCCTCGTTGACGGCGACAGCGTCCTTGTCCTGGGCCGCGGACGGCTTCAACAGGGTGAGTTTCGCGTCGAGTTCGGCCGTGATGGCCTTACTGGTCTCCTCGACGGTCTTCGGCGCCGCCTTGGCGTTGAGATAGGCGAGCAGGGCCCCGTTGTACTCGGGCAGGACCGAGATCGTGCCGTTCTTGATCAGACCGTAGGTGGTCTCACGGCTGCCGATGTTCAGCTTGTAACTGACCTTGACACCCTTGGACTTGAGAGCTTCACCGTAGATATCGGCGAGCAGGATGCTTTCGGGGAAGTTGTTGGAACCGACAACGACCGTACCGCCCTTGGCGGAGCCGCCCGTCAACGGGTCGCTCTTGTCGGAGCCGTCGGAGGAACCGCAGCCCGTCAGTGCGGCCGTGGCCACAACCAGCAGGGAAACAGCGTACGTTGCGGAGATTCGGGTACTTCTGGCTATGGTCACGTTGGTCATCCAGACTTGGCATGGGTGGGGCGGTGGTGGCCGGAAGGCGCGGGTGGCGACAGTCCAGACGATCCAAGCGAGCCCCCTCGCGGACCGTCAAGACACGAATAGATCACCGACGCGGACCACCAGTTCCCCTGCAGAGACCACCAGTTCCCCTACAGGGACCACCAGTTCACCGACGGGACCGCACGGCTTCACGCCGTACCCGCGATGCGATCACCATGCGAGCCGGCCCCGCGTCTCCACATGTCACTTTTTGGTTGATCATGGCCGTACTCTTACGGCAGCCGCTACTGTGGGCCGCGTCGAGGGCCTGATTCCACTTGACGGCCTGAGCGCGCTGTCGCGACCGCTGACCCACGCAGCCCTGGCCATGGGCTTCCACGGGGAGTGAAGTCAAGGAGGTTGAGTGCCCCCGCACAGAAAAGCCGCCTCTGGGCAGCCGTCGACGGATCCCCGAATAGGCCGGACCCCCACCCTGCTGGACCGTTGGCCTTTCCGCCGGAAACTCAACGTCCTCGTGATCGTCCCGCTCGCGGTCGTCTCCGCGATACTCTCCTATGTCGTCGTAGGCCAGATCGACCGCGCCCGGTCCGCCGCCGACACCGCCCAACTGGTGCGGGACAGCGCGCAGGTGACCAAACTCATCGACGGTGTCCAGACCGAGCACCGGCAGGCACTTCTCGTCTCCCTGCGCTACGAGGCCGCCCGCTCCGGCGACAGCCCGCCGGACACCTCCGCCTACCTCCAGGCGCAGCAGAAGGTCAGCGCCCAGACGCAGGCCGTCCGCTCCGCGTACGGGGACCGGCTGCCCGACGCCGAGGCCCAAGCGCTCAAGGAACTCGAGGGCCTCGACAGCCTCCGTAAGACCGTCGAACAGGGCCCCATCCCCGCCGACAACATCGACCCCGCCTACGGATCGGTGATCGAGGGCCTCATCGACGGCCTCGGTCTCGGCCAGTCGGCCAGCGCGTCCACGACGTCCGCGGGCAATCTGCTCGACGCGCTGCTGCGTGCCGACACCGCTCACGCCTCCTTCGAGACCAGCGTCTTCGCCGCCCGCACCCGGGACCCCAACGCGCTCATCGAGTTCACCGGCGGCGTCGGCGACTACGAGCAGTACACCTACCAGGCCGAGCGGTTCACCCGGTTCGCCGACCAGGAACAGGGTGCCGACCTCGCCCAGATCGAACACAGCCCGTACCAGAGCGTCATCGCCCAGCACTGGGCCGCGCTGCGGATCGATCCCAGCGCCCTGGTCGCCGAGAACCCGGCCCAGCTGCGGGCCGCTCTCGACGACGCGCTGAAAGCCGATCCCACCTACGAGCGCCAGGCCCAGAACCGGCTGAAGATCACCCAGGAGCTGATCGGTGAGATCGCCGCCGACACCCAGGCCGCCTCGAACAGCGCCTGGTGGCAGGCGGCTTGGCTCATCGCCGGTACCCTGCTCGCCTTCGGGGCCTGGTTCCTGTTCTCCGTGCTGATGCGCCGCTCCGTGGTGCGGACCGTGCGGACCCTGACCGCGGCGGCCCAGCACGTGGCCACCGCCGCCGAGACCGAGCTGGCCCGGGTCGCGGACGACGACGCCGGCGACGCGAGCCCGCCGCGCCTCGAAGCCGTACCCGTGCCGGTGCGTGACGAGATCGGTGAACTCGCCGAGGCCTTCAACCAGGTTCAGGTCACCGCGACCGCCCTGCTGGAGCGCCAGGTCGTCAGCCGCCGCAACATCGCCGAGATGTTCGGCAACGTCGGCCGCCACGTCAGCAATCTGACGGCACGTCAACTCGCCCTGATCGACTCGGTGGAGCGCGGCGAAACCGACCTGAGGTACTGGACCGGCTCTACCGCATCGACCACATCGCGGTACGTCTGCAGCGCAACGCCGACAGTCTGATGCTGCTCGCCGGAATCAGCGAGACGGGCCTCAACACGGAACCCATGCGGCTGAGCAACATCGTGCGTGCCGCGCTCGGCCAGATCGAGGGCTTCCAGCGTGTCACCCCGCACGCCGAGGGCGATGTCACCGTCGTCCCCGACATCGTCGGCGATCTGACCCTGATGCTCGCCGAACTGCTGGAGAACGCGGTGATGTTCTCCCCGGCGACCAGCGGCGTCGAAGTGGTCCTTCGCCCCCGGCACGGATCCGCCGGCGCCCTCGTCGAGATCATCGACCACGGGCTCGGGATGAGCCCCGAACGGCTCGCGGAGGAGAACGCCCGCCTGGTCCGCCGTGAACGGCTCGACCTGGCGCCCACGGAGGTCCTGGGCCTGTTCGTGGTCGGCGGACTCTCCCGGCGCTGGGGCATCGAAGTCGTCCTGACCCGTACCCCGGGCGGCGGCGTCACGGCCACCGTCGCGGTCCCCGCCTCTCACCTGCTGCTCACCGACCCAGCACAGACCGCGGCCCGCGCTCCGCACATCCTGCCGCCCGCCCGCCGCTCCGGCGCGAGCGAGCCGCGTCCCGCGAGGGTGGAGTCGCCGCCCGGCCCCTCGGGCCTGCCCCGCAGGGTTCCCGCGCGCTCCCGGGCCGCGGAGCCCTCCAGCCACGCACGGCGCCCTGAACCGGGGGCGGACACGGTTGGCGAGGCCGCCCTCAACCACCCGGGGAGCGGGACCGGCGCGGCACCGCCCCGGCAGGGCGACACTCCCCGAACCTCCCGGCCGGACACGGGCGTTGGTACGCGCCGGACGGCCGTGCGCGGTGCGCCTCCGGGCACCGCCCACGAGTTCGGAGTACGGCCCGGCACCGACAAGAGCACCGATAAGAGCGCCGGCACGGGCACCGGCACCCGCACCGACACGGGCACCCGCACCGACACGGGCATCCGCACCGACACGGGCATCCGCACCGACACGGGCACCCGCACCGGGACCGACAAGAGCACGGGCACGGGCACCGGCACCAGCGCCGGCACGAGCACCCGTGCCGGCGTCGGCTCCAGCGCGCCGCCCCCGCCCAGCGCCCGCCAGGCCGGCCCCCTGCGGCGCCGGGTGCGCGGTGCCACCCTGTCGGCCACCACCGCGTCGAGCCGACTGCCCAAGAAGAGCGTCACCAACCCGCGGCCGCCCGCCTGGCTGCCCACGGACGCGGAGGCGGCGCGATCCGAGATCGACGAGTTCGAGGCCGCCGTCCTGCGGGCCCAGCGCGAGAGCGCGACCGAGGGCTGGGCCGGCGGGGCGACCCGACCGGGGGGCCGGACCGGCGCCCCGACCGAGACCAGCACAGAAACGCCCCGACCGAGACCCGCACAGAAAACAGCAGACCCATATCCCCGGAAGGCATGAGCACGTGACCATGTGGACAGGCGAGCCGGAGTCCGAAGCCGTGGAACCGGTGACGGACGTGAAGGCCGCGGCTGCCGACTTCAATTGGCTGCTCAATCGATTCGCCACCGAGACGGCCGGGGTCGTCGACGTGATCGGTGTCTCCTCCGACGGACTGCTCATCGCGGTGTCCCAACTGCGTGGACAGGCCGACTCGGAGCGCCTCGCGGCGATCGTCTCCGGTATCACCAGCCTTGCCATGGGCGCCTCCGGCAACTACGGCCTCGGCAGCCTGAACAAGGTCATCATCGACCTGGCGGAAGGGCACGTCCTGGTGTCGGCGCTGGGCGCCGGCGCTGTGCTCGGTGTGGTCGCCTCCAAGGAGGCAAAGCTCGGCAACATCGCCTACGAGATGACCCTCTTCGCCAACCGGGCCGGTGCGGTGCTGAGCCCGCAACTGGTCATGGAGCTGAAGAACACCGTGGGCATCGCGAGAACGTGATGACGACTGGCGAGCCGTCGGCGACCGGTGACGCCGGGTGGGGAGCGGAGCCCCCCGCCTCGGTCGTCCGGCCGTTCCTGCTGACCGCGGGGCGGATCGCCGGCGGCGACAGTCTGGTACCGCCGATCCCGATCGAGACGCAGGTCGTCGCGACCGATCTGGGCCTGGCCGCGCTGGACGCCTTCGTCTTCGACCAGCACCGCGACATCATCACGGTCTGCCGCGAACCGCAGTCGCTGGCGGAGATCGCGGCGAAACTGCGGATGCACTTGAATGTGATCCGGGTGCTCGCCGACGATCTGCGCGCCGACGGTCAACTGGCCCTGTACGCACCGCAGGCCCACTCCAACCGCGATGTCACCGTATTGCGAAGGGTTATCGATGGTCTCCGAGCTGTCCCCGACTCCCGGGGAGCGATCCGTGAGGGCTGACACCGGGCGCCCCGCGCCGCCGCTGCCGGTGAAGATGGTGATCGCCGGTGGCTTCGGCGTGGGCAAGACCACCACGGTCGGCGCCATCTCCGAAATTGAGCCGCTGACCACCGAGGCGTCCATCACCTCGGTCGCCGCGGGCGTCGACGATCTCACCCACACGCCGGAGAAGACGACGACGACCGTCGCCATGGACTTCGGCTGCGTCACCCTCGACCCGACCCTGAAGCTCTACCTGTTCGGGACCCCGGGGCAGGAGCGGTTCGGGTTCATGTGGGACGACCTCGTCGAGGGAGCGCTCGGCGGGCTCGTCATCGTCGACACCCGCCGGCTCGACGACTGCTACGCGGCCGTCGACTACTTCGAGCACCGCGAGATCCCCTTCGCGGTGGCCGTCAACGCCTTCGACGGCAGGGTCGAGCACGATCTGGACGACGTACGGTGGGCCCTCGACGTCGCCGATCATGTGCCCGTCACGGTCTTCGACGCGCGCGAACGCGGCTCCGTACGGGACGCGCTGCTCGTCGTCCTGGAGCACGCGCTGGCCACCGCGCAACGGTGAAGCGGGGACGGCCCGGAGGCCGCCCCCGCTGTCGTACGCCGCGAACGCGCCTACAGCCTTACGCCGCCCGGCGCCTGCGGCGCACGCCCGGGGACACCGCCACTCGGCCCACGGCCCAGAAGAGGACGAGGACGAGCAGCGCCAGGAGGGCCGTGAGGGCGGCCCCGCCGGCCACCTTCTCGTAGTTGCGCTGGTAGAGGCCGTCGAGGATGTACCGGCCGACTCCGCCCAGGGCCACATAGGCCGCGATCGTCGCCGTCGAAACGATCTGGATCGCCGCCGATCGCACACCGCTGAGGATCAGTGGCAGCGCGGCCGGCACCTCGACCTGGAGCAGGATCTTCCCCTCCGACATGCCCATCCCGCGGGCGGCGTCGACGGGGGAGGGGTCCACGTTGCGGACCGCTTCGTACGTGGTGATGAGGATCGGGGGGATCGCCAGCACCACCAGGGGGATCATCACGGGCACGATGCCGAGGCCCAGCCAGACGAACATCAGCACCAGCAGCCCGAAGGTCGGCAGCGCCCGGGCCCCGGAGGACACGAACGCCAGCGTGTTGCCGCCGCGGCCGGTGTGCCCGGTGACCAGGCCGATGGGCAGGCCGATGGCGGCGGCGATCGCGAGCGCCCCGGCGGTGTACTGGATGTGTTCCCAGACGCGCTGCGGGATGCCGTCGTAGCCGTGCCAGTGGGATCCGTCGCTGAAGAAGGACTGCATGAAGTTGAGTACGTTCACGAGACGCCCTCCACTGTGCGGGCGGCGTCCGGGATCGTCGACGCGAGGCGCCGGGCTTTGCGGGCGGAGGGCGGCTGCCAGGGGGTGAGCAGCCGCCGCAGCAGGACGAGCAGGGCGTCGACCGCGATCGCGAGAACGGCGGTGGTGACGACCGAGGTCACGGCGAGGTGGGGGCGATGGTAGAGCATCGCGGTGGTCAGCAGGTTGCCGAGCGCCCCTTGGTTGCCGATGAGTGAGCCGACGCTCGCCAGGCTGATGCTGGAGGCGGTCGCCACCCGCAGTCCGGCCATGATCGCGGGTACGGCGATGGGCAGTTGCACCTGGAAGTAACGGCGTACGGGGCCGATGCCCATCGCCGCGGCGGCGGCGTTCGTCTCCTCGGGGACCGAGCGGATGCCGTCGACGACCGCCGGCACGAGGACGACCAGGCTGTACAGGCACAGCGGGATCATCACGGTCAGCTGGGTCAGCCCGGTGTAGTCGATGAGCACCACGAAGAAGGCGATCGACGGGATGGCGTACAGCACCGTGGAGGTCCAGAGAACCGGCGGGTAGAGCCAGTCGTTGTGGACGCACAACAGGCCGATCGGCAGCGCCAGCAGGAGACCGACCAGCACCGGGACCAGTGCCTCCTGCATGTGGAGGGCGATCAGGCCGGGATAGCTGTGCTGGAGGTCGCTCGGTATGTCGAAGAAGCCGTTCACCGGGCGGCCTTCAGCTCGGACGCGTCCTGCGGGGCGTCCGCCGCCCGTCGCTGTCGTGCCGCGCGGATCGCCGCGGCGACCGTCTCCTGCCCGGCGACCCCCAGCACCTGCCCGGCGCGGTCCACCGCGACCGCCTGACCGGTCGGCGACAGCACGGCCCGGTCCAACGCGACGCGCAGCGAGTCACGGCCCACCTCGAAGCTCTGCCCGTACGGCTCGAGGGCCTTGACGTCACCATCCCACGTGGCGAGGTCGGCCCAGCCCAGCGGCCTGCCACCGGCGTCGGTCACCAGCACCGGCGACGGCGTGCCGACGCGTCCGGCGACCTCCTTCCAGTCGGTGCCGACGGGGAAGACCCGGGAGCGGTCGACCTCCAGCTCGCGCGTGGACAGGAACGACAGACCGCGGATGCCCCGGTCGGCGCCGAGGAACTGCTCGACGAACTCGTCGGCGGGCGACGACAACAGTTCGTCCGGGGCGGCGAATTGGGCGAGCTTGCCACCGGTGCGCAGCACGGCGACGCGGTCACCGATCGTGATGGCCTCGTCCATGTCATGGGTGACGAACACGATCGCCTTGCCGAGTTCGCCCTGGATACGGAGCAACTCCTCCTGCAGGCCCCGGCGGACGACCGGGTCGACCGCGGAGAACGGCTCGTCCATGAGCAGGATCGGCGGGTCGGAAGCCAGCGCGCGGGCGACGCCGACTCGTTGCTGCTGGCCGCCGGAGAGCTGGTACGGGTAGCGGCGGGCCATGCCCGGGTCCAGACCGACCCGTTCCATGAGTTCGGCCGCGCGGGCCCGGGCGCGCTGCTTGGACCAGCCGAGCAGCCGCGGCACCGTGGCGATGTTGTCGAGGATCGTGCGATGCTGGAAGAGCCCGGCGTTCTGGATGACGTAACCCATGGAACGGCGCAGGGCGTTGACCGGCCGGCGCAGGATGTCCTCGCCGTCGACGCGGATCGTGCCGCTGCTCGGTTTGACCATGCGGTTGATCATGCGCAGTGTGGTGGTCTTGCCGCAGCCCGAAGGTCCGACGAGCACGGTGATGGAGTGGTTCGGTATCTGGAGGGACAGGCGATCGACGGCCACCGTGCCGTCGGCGTATCGCTTGCTGACATCTTCGATGGCTATCAAGCGTCGAAACCCTTCGGGAACGGCCTTGCTCGCAGGTGGCGCGATCGCGTGTACGAGGGTGCGTAGTCTAGCCAGTTGATGTTCGAGCGCGGTCGCCGCAGGTTACGGTTTCGGGAGCGGGCCGGTGTCATGATGCGCAGGTGACGGACAGCGTGGGTGCTCGGGCGCGGGGGCGGATCGGCGCGATCCTCGAACGGCTGGTGGCGTCGGGTGTGGAGAGCGGCCTCCAGGTGGCGGTCCACCGGGGCGGCGAGTTGGTCGTCGATGCCTGGGCGGGCGTGGCCGACGGGCGCCCGCTGGGTCCCGACACGCTGATCCACAGCTTTTCCCTCGGCAAGGGCTTCACCGCGACCCTCGTCCATGTGCTCGCCGAGCGCGGGCTGATCGACTACGACACCCCGATCGCCCACTACTGGCCCGAGTTCGCCGCTCAGGGCAAGGAACGCGCGACGGTACGCCACGCGCTTACCCACACGGTCGGCGTACCGCAGCTGCCCCCCGGCATCACACCGGCCGACCTGTGCGACTGGGACACCATGTGCGCGATGGTCGCGGCGCAGGAGCCGCTGTGGGAACCCGGCTCGGCGAGCGGCTACCACGGCTGGACTTTCGGCTGGATCCTCGGTGAGACCGTCCGCCGGATCACCGGTCTGACTCCGGGCGAGGCGTTGCGTACGTACGTCACGGAGCCGCTCGGCGTGTCCGACGAGCTCTACTTCGGCCTGCCGCAGAGCGAACTGCCGCGTACGGCACCGCTCGTGGAGGGCGGCTGGGAGGCATGGCTGGCGAGCCTGCCGCCGTCCGTGCCCTTCGTCCGCCTCGTGGCACCTCACCGCGCCGTGTGGACGACCGCCGAACTGGCCAACCGCAGGGAGTACCTCCTCGCGGACCTGCCCGCGGGCGGCACGACGACCGCTCGAGCCGCCGCGCGCATGTACGCCGCGCTGCTGGGCCAGGTCGAGGGCGTACGGCTGATCAGTCCGGAACGCCTGGAACTCGCCACCGCCGTGGCCGTCGAGGGCAAGGACCAGATGCTGCTCGCCCGACACGCCAAGGGACTCGGCTACTTCCTCGGCCTGCCCGAGATGGCCGGTGAGCGCACGGCCTTCGGCCACCACGGCAGCGGCGGCAGCATCGCCTTCGCCGACCGCGAGCGCGGCCTCGCCTTCGCGCTCACCCGCACCCGCCTGGTCTCCGACTCCGTCGACACGGGCCGCGTGCTCGCGAACGAGGTCCGTTCGCTCCTGTCCTAGGCGTGCGGCGTGCAGTCGCCGGAGCTTTCGCCCCGGTCGGCCACCACCGCCGCCCAGAGGTCGACGGCTACGAGACGGGCACCGGCGGCACCGGCATCGTCCTGTCCGACCAGTCCGCTACGGCGACATGGCCGCTCCCAAGGCTGCCCCGCGGACCGGTGCCCATGTCGTCGACGTGCGTCACGGACCACCACACCGTCAGCGACGTCGAGATCACTTACTGAGAGCCCAGGAGATCTGCTCTGGCAGGTGATCAACCTTCAGAACGCGCCGGAACCGGCCGCGGCGACCGGCTGACCGGCCCGGCAGGACGCTGGGCAGGCTTGCCGCCGTCCCGGCGCCACAGCCACACGATGTCGCGGCCGAAGGACCACACGAGCAGCGCGAGCGCCAGGAGCACCGCCCCGGCCGTCGCCCCGCGCGGCAGAATCCCGGCGCCCGCGACGAGCAGCACGATGCCCTGCATGGCCGCCACCGTCTTGCGCGCCATGCTCGGCGGCAGCGCGGCGTTCAGCCACGGCAGCACCCGGGCCGCCGCCACGAACGCATACCGCATGGTGCCGATCAGCAGCACCCACGGACCGAGCGACATCGCGACGTACACGCTCAGCACCAGGATCAGGAACGCGTCGACCTCCATGTCGAAGCGGGCGCCCAGCGCGGAGGACGTTCCGGTGCGCCGGGCGACCTTGCCGTCGACACCGTCGAGGATCAGCGCGACCGCCGTCAGACCGACCAGGAGACTGACCGGCGGCGAACTCTGGAAGGAGTCCGCGACCAGGGCGGTGACCCCGCCGACCAGGATCGCCCGGCCCAGGGTGACGCGGTTGGCCGGGCCGAAGGAGCGGGGCCGCGAGCGGCGCAGCGCACGGGTCAGCACCGCCCAGGTGGCGATCGCGAAGGCCAGACCGGTAAGCCAGCCCGCGGGCCCCATCCCGATCGCCGAGCCCAGCAGGGCCAGCAGCAGGAGCTGCACACCGGCTCCCACGATGGTCTCCTGCTGAGGGAGCCTCGCGTCGTACGTGTTGTTCAGGGCCACCGCACATCCTCCGGCCGTATGACAGAGTCGATCAACGCCGCGTACAGTGCGCGGCTTGTCACCGCTCCGTACGTGAAGATCTGCTGAATCGTTCAGGGGGACGCTCATGGAACCCACAGCTCGCGCCTTCTGGCTCGCCTCGCCGGGCCACGGCGAGATCCGGGACGTCGCCCTGCCGGCGCCCGCGGAGGGGGAGGTGCTGGTGCGCACGCTCTTCTCCGGGGTGAGCCGAGGCACCGAGACCCTCGTCTTCCGTGGCGGCGTACCGGAGAGTCAGCATGCTTCGATGCGTGCACCGTTCCAGGACGGGGACTTCCCCGCACCGGTGAAATACGGCTATCTGAGCGTCGGCCGAGTGGAGGAAGGTCCGGCGTCGCTGCTTGGCCGAACCGTCTTCTGCCTGTATCCGCATCAGACGCGGTACGTCGTCCCGGTGAGCGCCGTGACCGTCGTGCCGGACGCCGTCCCCGCCTCGCGTGCCGTGCTCGCCGGGACGGTCGAGACCGCGGTGAACGCCCTGTGGGACGCCGCGCCGCTGATCGGCGACCGGATCGCCGTGGTGGGCGGCGGCATGGTCGGCTGCTCCGTCGCCGCGCTCCTCGCGTGCTTCCCCGGCGTGCGCGTCCAGCTCGTCGACGCGGACCCGGCACGCGCCGACATCGCGCGGGCCCTCGGCGTCGACTTCGCGCTGCCCGAGGACGCCGACGGTGAGCGCGACCTCGTGGTGCACGCCAGCGCCACCGAGGCGGGGCTGACCCGGTCGCTGGAACTCCTCGCCCAGGAGGGGACCGTGCTCGAACTCAGCTGGTACGGCGACCGGCGCGTCAGCCTGTCGCTGGGGGAGGCCTTCCACTCGCGTCGGCTGGCCGTACGCAGCAGCCAGGTGGGTTCCGTTTCCCCGCGCGCCCGGACCGGCAGGACGTACGCCGACCGGCTCGCGCTCGCCCTGGAACTGCTCGCCGAACCCGCCTTCGACGCCCTGATCACCGGCGAGTGCGCATTCGACGAACTGCCCCACGTGATGGCGAAGCTCGCCTCCGGATCGATGCCCGGCCTGTGCCACCGCGTCGTCTACGACGTTTGAGCCCGGAACAACCTGCCTGACCTCCAAAGACTTCGAAGAAAGGGCAACAGGCGGCTGAACAAGGGGACCGGGACAGCCGTACTACACGACGTGATCCCGGCAGGGGATCAGACGCACCGCACCTGGAGGGTCGTCCGTTGTTCAGCATCACCGTCCGCGATCACCTGATGATCGCCCACAGCTTCCGGGGCGAGGTCTTCGGCCCCGCGCAGCGCCTGCACGGGGCGACGTTCCTGGTGGACGCCACCTTCCGCCGCGCCGAGCTGGACGACGACAACATCGTCGTCGACATCGGACTGGCCACGCAGGAACTCGGCGCCGTCGTGAGCGAGTTGAACTACCGCAACCTCGACAGCGAACCGGACTTCAAGGACACCAACACCTCGACGGAGTTCCTGGCCAAGGTCATCGCCGACCGGCTCGCCGACCGGGTGCACGCCGGAGCACTGGGCGAGGGCGCCCACGGCCTCGCGGGCATCACCGTCACCCTGCACGAATCGCACATCGCCTGGGCGAGTTACGAGCGTGCCCTGTGACCGACACGACCCTCGACCAGCCGTCCCTGAACAGGGACCGGGCATCCCTGAACTACGTGCCCGTGCAGCACACGGCCCTCAAGAACGCCGAGATCATCCCCATGTCCCTGCGCTCCGTGCACTTCGTCATGCCGGGCGGCGTCGACGACCCGGCCGCCCCGAGCGGCGGCAACGCCTACGACCGACGGCTCTGCCTGGACCTGCCCGGCTTCGGCTGGCAAGTCCACCGGCACGCCGTCGCCGGTACGTGGCCGCACCCCGGATCCGCCGCCCGCACCGAACTCGGCCGTACGCTGCGTGAGCTGCCGGACGGCACGGTCGTCCTCCTCGACGGACTCGTCGCGTGTGGCGTCCCCGAGATCATCGTCCCCGAGGCCGAACGCCTCCGCCTCGTCGTGCTGGTGCACCTGCCGCTCGGCGACGAGACCGGTCTCCCGCCCGCCACGGCCGCGGAGTTGGACACCAGGGAACGTACGACCCTGCGCGCCGTGTCCGCCGTGGTGGCCACCAGCGACTGGGCCGTGCGCCGGCTCGTCGCCCACCACGGGCTCGCCCCCGACCGCGTCCATGTCGCCGCGCCCGGCGCCGACATAGCGCCGCTCGCCTCCGGCACCGACGGCGTCTCACGCCTGCTGTGCGTCGCCGCGGTCACCCCGCGCAAGGGACAGCACCGGCTGGTCGAGGCCCTCGCGACCGTCACCGACCTCCCCTGGAGCTGCGTCTGCGTCGGCGGCCTCGCCCAGGATCCCGCGTACGTCGCCCAGTTGCGCGCCCTGATCGAGAAGCACGGCCTCGGCGACCGGCTGCACCTGGCCGGCCCTCAGGCAGGCGCCGAACTGGACGCGAGTTACGCCGCCGCCGACCTGATGGTTCTGACCTCGTACGCGGAGACGTACGGCATGGCCGTCACCGAGGCGCTCGCGCGCGGCATTCCGGTGCTGGCGACCGACGTCGGTGGCCTGCCCGAAGCCGTCGGGCGCGCGCCCGACGGCGGGGTGCCCGGCATCCTCGTACCACCGGAGGATCCGGTGGCCCTCGCGGCGGAGTTGCGTGGCTGGTTCGGCGAGGCCGACGTACGCCGTCGGCTGAAGGCGGCGGCCCGCGGCCGGCGCGCCGCGCTGGACGGCTGGGCCACCACGGCCCGCAGCCTGGCCGGTGTGCTCGGCCGGCTGCCCCGGGAACCTCGGACGGCGGCGTGAGTACGGCGACGACTCCCGCGGGCACGCCGGAATCCGGCGCGCCCGGGAGGAAGGTGAGGACGGGTGTGCCTGGTCAGCGAGTAGAGGAAGTCGGTGCCGACGACATGCCGCGCTATGCGCCCCAGTGGCTCCAGCTGCGTGAGGGCGCCGACGCCTCCGCGCGGGCGCTCGAGCTGCTCGACCCGTTGCGCGTATGGCTGGCGAATCGGCCCGGGCGCGCCGGCGACCTGGTGATTCACGATCTCGGCTGCGGCACCGGTTCCATGGGGCGCTGGCTCGCGCCCCGCCTCGACGGCGCCCAGCACTGGATCCTGCACGACCGGGACCCGTATCTGCTGCACTTCGCCACCGCGGAGGCGCCGCGCGCGGCGGCCGACGGCAGCCGGGTCACGGTCACCACGCAGCGTGGTGACATCGGCCGGCTGACCTCGGACGCCCTGGCCGGGGCGTCGCTGGTGACGGCCTCCGCGCTCCTTGACGTGCTCACCGGCGAAGAGATCGACCGGCTCGCGGCGGCCTGCGCGGGCGCCGGGGTCCCGGCCCTGCTGACGCTGTCCGTCGCCGGACGGATCGAACTCGCGCCGGCCGACCCGCTCGACGCCGAGTTCGGCGAGGCGTTCAACGCCCATCAGCGGCGCGGCGAACTGCTCGGCCCGGACGCCATCACGACGGCCTGCGAGGCGTTCGGCCGGTACGGGGCGACGGTACGGGTGCATCCGAGCCCGTGGCGCCTCGGCCCCGACGACGCCGCGCTCACCGAGGAGTGGCTGCGCGGCTGGGTCGGCGCGGCGGTCGAGCAGCGGCCCGAACTCGCGGCGCGGGCCGAGTCGTATCTGCGCTCCCGGCTGGAGGCGTGCGCCGCGGGCGAGTTGCGGGTGGTGGTCCAGCACAGCGATGTGCTGGCGCTGCCCCTGCCGACGGGCGGTGCGGTGTGAGCGCGGACGTCGAGACGGTGGGGGTGGACGCGGGCGCCGTCCGCACCCGGAAGAACGGCGCGCGTGCGGGCGGGCCGCGGCCGCGCGGGAAGGGTGCCCACGCCGGCGCGGCTGCCCTGCGGGTGCGGGGCGGGGATTCCGTACGGGGTGAGGCGGCTGCGGATACCGTGCTGAACTTCGCGACTGCCGCTTCTGCCGGCGCGAGGAGTGGGGCGGCCCCCGTTCCCGCCCCCGGTGGGACGACAGCTTCGGGCCGCCCCCGGAGCACGGCGGCCCGGATCCGCACCCATGTCGGCACGGTCGCCGGTGTCGCCATCCTCGGGGTGCTGCTCTGGCGGCTCGGAACCGGTGTGTTCCTGGACGGACTGCGGCGGGTCGACGCCACGGCTCTGCTGGCGGGGCTCGGGCTCGGGCTGCTCACCACGGTGTTCAGCGCGTGGCGTTGGTCTCTGGTGGCGCGCGGCCTGCGGATTCGGCTGCCGTTGGGGTCGGCCGTCGCGGATTACTACCGTGCGCTGTTCCTGAACGCGGCGCTGCCCGGCGGCGTTCTCGGCGATGTGCACCGGGCCGTACGGCACGGGCAGAGCGCCGGTGACATCGGCCGCGGAGTCCGCGCGGTGGTGCTCGAACGCACCGCCGGGCAGGCGGTGTTGGTGGCCGTCGGGGCGGCGGTGCTGGTCACCCAGCCGTCGCCGGTGCTGGCGCAGAGCAGGCAGGGCGCGGTGGTCCTGGCCATCGTGGCGGTGTGCACGGTGGTGACGGCCGGCGCCGTGCGCAGGGGCCGTACGCCCGGCCGCGCCCCGCGCTACGGAGCCGTCCGCACCGCGCTCGCCGAGGCCCGCGGCGCGCTGCTCGCCCGCGGCAGCTGGCCCGGCGTGCTGCTCTCGTCGGTGATGGTGCTCGCCGGCCATCTGGCCATGTTCCTGCTTGCCGCCCGGGTCGCCGGATGCACCGCGTCCGCCGCCCGGTTGCTGCCGCTGGCCCTGCTGGCCCTGCTCGCCATGGGGCTGCCGCTGAACATCGGCGGCTGGGGCCCCAGGGAGGGCGTGACCGCCTGGGCGTTCGGCGCCGCCGGGCTCGGCGCGAGCATGGGCCTGACCGTCGCCGTGGTCTATGGAGTGCTCAGCTTCGCGGCGAGCCTGCCCGGCGCCGTTGTCCTGGTCGCCCGGTGGTGCGCGGCGCTCGGGCGCCCCCGGGACGAGAGCGCGGGAGGGCGCGATCAATGCCGACGATCAACGACCACCGAAGGCCCGTCCACGTCCGAAGGCAGCGTCTTGGACGTCAGAAGCGAGAAATACGCTCCGAAGGCATCGGTCAGCCCGGCGAGGAGTTCCTTTCCTTTCTCGGCCGAAGCCAACGAGGGACGGCCGATGACACCGGACTCGGTGTAGGCCGACATACCGAGGGTCAGCAGATGCCGCCGGTCGTCGGCGAGGAAATCGGAGGTCTCGTAACCGTCTTTGACGCATTCCGGATGGACGTGCAGAAGAATGGAGGTCTCGATTTCTCCCGCGTGCATATCGCTGAGCAACGAGGTCTGTACACCGGCCCGTTCCCGCGCCGCTTCCCAGTCCTCCGGGGCCGGGAAAAGCGCCATACGGCTGCCGCTGCCGACGGATTCCTGAACGACATTGCCCAGTACGTAATTTCCGCCGTGTCCGTTGACCAGCACCAGGGTGTCGACGCCCGAGCGGCGCAGCGAGTCGGCGATGTCCCGTACCACCGCGTGGAGCGTGACGGACGAGATGCTGACGGTCCCCGGCCAGGCCGCGTGCTCGTGCGAGCAGGAGATCGTCACCGGAGGAAGGAGATGGACCGGATAGGCGGCGGCCACCTCCCGCGCGATGGCGCACGCGACGAGCGTGTCGGTCGTCAGCGGCAGGAAGGCGCCGTGCTGTTCCAGGCTGCCGACGGGAAGGACGGCGATCTGACGGGCGACACCGGCCCCCCGCTCTCGTACATCGTCCGTGGTGTCCGACGGCAACAGACCGGATACCGTCGAGCGCGTTCCCGAACTACTCATGTTTTCACGGCCCTTTCGACTCTGCTTAGGAACCAGATCATGACAGATAGCGTTGGCGTACTCGGCGAGAATGCCCACCTCACAGGTGTCGAACGAGCCGTGATTGCCCCCTTGCCCACCGTGTACGGCGATTTCCACGCCGTCGGCTACCTCGACCACGATCGGGGCGAGGAACAAATGGCCCTGGTGTATGGGGACTTGGACACCCTCGGGGACGGAGACGTGCTCACCCGGCTGCATTCGGAGTGCCTGACCGGGGACGCCTTCGGGTCCACGCACTGCGAGTGCGGCCCCCAGCTCACCGCCGCGCTGCGCGCCATCGTCGCCGAGGGGCGCGGCGTCCTCGTCTACCTCCGCGGCCACGAGGGCCGGGGGATCGGCCTGCTCGCCAAGCTGCGCGCCATGAAGCTGCAGGCGGAGGGCCTGGACACCGTCGAGGCGAACCTCGCCCTCGGCCTGCCGGTGGACGCCCGCGACTACCAGGTGGCGGCCGAGATCCTGCACGACCTCGGCGTACGGTCCGTACGCCTGCTGTCGAACAACCCGCGCAAGCGGGAGTCGCTGCTGCGCCACGGCATCAAGGTCGCCGAGCAGGTGCCGCTGCTGATACCGCCGTGCGAGGAGAACCTCAGCTATCTGCTGACCAAGCGGGAGCGCCTCGACCACTATCTGCCGCACCTGGACGGCGACGAGTGGACGAAGGCGATCTTTTGCGGATCGGCGAAGGCGGTTATCACTGAGGAATGACGGAAGACGCCCATGACGAGCTCGGCCCGCTGTTCCTCTCGCGTGAGCAGGTGACGCGGCTGCTGGAGACCGACGCGGCGATCGCCTCGCAGCGCGCGGCCTTCACCGCGCTCGGTGACGGCACGGCCGAGCTGCCCGGGAAGATCATGCATCCCAGCCGCTTCGACGACAGCGTCGTCTTCGCGTACCTGGCGCGGCTGTCGGCGCGCACCGGAGCCGTCGCCAAGGTCGGCAGCGTCAATCCGGGCAACGCGGCGGCCGGACTGCCGACCGTCCACGCCGTGATCAACGCGCTCGACCCGGTCACCGGGCAGCTCGTCGCGGTCATGGACGGCACCGCCGTGACGACCCTGCGCACCGCCGCGGCGAGCGCGGTCGCCTTCGACGCGCTGGCCGCCGCCGACAGCGCCGAGCTCGGGCTGCTCGGCTCCGGCACACAGGCCCTCGCCCACGCGCGGGCGGTGGCCCGGGTGCGGCAGCTGCGGGCCGTACGGCTGTGGAGCCCCAACCCGGGGCGGCGCGCCCACGCGGCGCAGCGCCTGGCTGCCGAACTCGGTGTCGCCGTCAAGGCCGTCGACTCGGCCGAGGAAGCCGTGGCCGGGCTGCCGATGGTCGCCGCCTGCACCCTCAGCCCCACCCCCGTCGTACGGGGCGCGTGGCTGGCGCCGGGCTGCACGGTCGTCAGCGTCGGGTCCTTCGAGCCCTCCCGCAGCGAGGTCGACGCGGAGGTCGTCCGACGGGCCGCCGCGGTGGTCGTCGACGATCCCGGGACGGCGGCCGAGCACGCCGGGCCGGTGGTCGACGCGCTGCGGGAAGGGCGGCTCGCCCGGGCGGACCTGATCCCGCTCGGCGGCGTTCTCACCGGCCGCAACACGGCTCGTACGCGCCCCGAGGACATCGTCTTCTACAACAGCGTCGGGCTCGGCATCCAGGACGCCGCCGCGGCCTGGGCCGTCATCGACGCGGCCAGGGCGCGGGAGCCGCGTTCATGAGGACGGCGGGCGTGGTCGTCATCGGCGGCGGTGTCATGGGCACCAGCATCGCCTATCACCTGGCCCGTGCGGGGGTGCGCGACGTGGTGCTCGTGGAGCGCGACGAACTCGCCTCCGGGTCCACCTCGCGGGCCGCGGGCGGGGTTCGGGCGCAGTTCTCCGACGAGCTGAACATCCAGCTCGGCGCGCGGAGTCTGGAGGCCTTCGCCCGTTTCGGCGACGAACTCGGCCAGGACATCGGGCTGCACCGGGTCGGCTACCTGTTCCTCCTCTCCACGCCCGAGGAGGTCACGGCGTTCGAGGCCGGGGTGCGGCTGCAGAACGCGCACGGAGTGCCCAGCCGCCTCATCGACCCGGCCGAGGCACGCCGCCTGTCCCCGCTGATCACCACCGACGGGCTGCTCGCCGCAGCCTTCTCACCCGACGACGGGCACTGCACACCCGAATCCGTGGTCCACGGCTACGCGGCCGCAGCCCGCCGGCACGGCGCGAGGGTGCTGCGGCACTGCGAGGTCACCGGCATCGAAACACGGGGGGACGAGATCACCGGCGTGGTCACCGGCCGGGGCCGGATCGCCACCGACACCGTCGTCTGCGCGGCGGGTCCCTGGTCCCGGGCCGTCGGCGCGATGGTCGGCGTGGACCTCCCGGTGGAACCGCTGCGCCGCCAGATCGCGGTCACCGAACCCGTCTCCGGTCTGCCGCCCCACCTCCCCATGACCATCGACTTCAGCAGCAGCCTCTACTTCCACACCGAGGGCCCCGGGCTCCTCCTCGGCATGTCCGACCCCGACGAAGTGCCCGGCTTCTCCACCGAGACGCACGACCGCTGGATCCCGCGCCTGTACGCGGCGATGGAGCGGCGCGCCCCAGCCCTGACCGACCTGCGCAGGACGGGTGGCTGGGCCGGCCTGTACGAGATCACGCCGGACCACAACGCGCTGATCGGCGAGGCGAGTTCGTGCTCGCGCCTCCTGTACGCGACCGGCTTCTCGGGCCACGGTTTCCTGCAGGGCCCGGCGGTCGGCGAGGTCGTCCGCGACCTGTACCTGGGCCGCGCCCCCTTCGTCGACGTCGGACCGCTGAGCGCCGACCGCTTCGCCGCCGACGCGCCGCGGCCGGAGGCCAACCTCGTCTGATGCCGGAGTGCGCGGCGCTCAGTCCAGCACCGCCTCGTGCACCAGCCGTTTGAGGTCGGGGAAGACCGAGTGGGACGTCGTAGGGCGAAGCTGGCTCAGGAACTGCACGGTCAGATCGCGGTGCGGGTCGACCCAGAAGGTCGTGGTGGCCACACCGCTCCAGCCGAAGGCGCCCTGGACGGCAGGGGATTGGGTGATGTCCGGGTCGACCACGACGGAGACGCCGAGGCCGAAGCCCAGGCCCGCGTTGCCGGGTTCCTGGTGGACGGGGCTGCCGAAGGTGCGGCGGTCGGCGTCGCCGGGCAGGTGGTTGGTCGCCATCAGGTCGACGGTCTCGGGGCGGAGCAGGCGGGTTCCGTCGAGTTCGCCGCGGCGGCGGAGCATCTCCATGAAGCGGTGGTAGTCGTGAGCGGTGGCCACCATGCCGCCGCTGCCGGACAGGAACCGGGGGCGGCCGTGCAGCGGCAGCCCGGCGATCGGGGTGATCCGGCCCTCGTCGTTCTCGCCGTAGAGCGCGGCGAGCCGGGCCGCCTGCTCGTCGGTGACGTGAAATCCGGCGTCCTCCATCCCGAGCGGGCGGAAGACGCGCTCGGCGAGGAAGACATCGAGGTCCTCGCCGGACACCACCTCGATGACACGGCCGAGGACATTGGTCGCGACCGAGTAGTTCCACTGGGTGCCCGGCTCGAACTGGAGCGGAAGTCCGGCGTACACGTCGACGGTCTCGGCCAGCGTCGAGCCCGGCTGCACCGACGATTCCAGACCGGCGTCCCGGTAGAGCGCGTCGACCGGGTGGCAGTAGTAGAAGCCGAAGGTCAGCCCCGCGGTGTGGGTCATCAGGTGCCGCAGCAGGATGGGCCGCTCGGCGGGGCGGGTCTCGGTGTCCGGCCCGGATCCGCTGACATAGACCCGTGGGTCGGCGAAGGCCGGGAGGAATTCGGCGACGGGGTCGTCGAGGTGGAGGCGCCCCTCTTCGATGAGCATCAGCGCGGCGACCGACGTGACCGGCTTGGTCATGGAGTAGATCCGCCACAAGGTGTCGGTCTCCACCGGGAGCCGGGCCTCGCGGTCGCGCCATCCGTAGGTGGTGAGGTGTGCGACGCGGCCGTGCCGGGACACGGCCACCAGGTAGCCGGGCAGCCGGCCGTCGTCGACCAGGTGCGCGAAGTGCTGGTCGAGGCGGTCCAGCGCCTTGGCGTCGAGGCCGGCCTCGCGTGGCTCTGTCTCCTGTCGCAGATGTCCCATGGCTCTCCTCCGGGCTGCGGCTCGTGTCTTCATCGTCTCGTACGGGTCGGCGAGGCGTCCCGGGGCCGGTCGTGCTCTGGGGTCATGACGGCCGTCTGCCCCGGAAGCCTCAGGGCAAGCAGCACGCCGGTCGCGGACAGCGCCGCGAGCGCGGTCAGCGGGGGGCCCATCGTGACCCCGGTCGTGAGGCTCATCAGAGTGGCCGCCGCCGCGATCCCCAGGGTGGGCCCGACATTCATCGCCGTCTGCTGGAGCCCGCCCGCCACGCCTGCCGACTGGGCCGAGGTGTGCCGTACGACGACCGCCGTCGCGGTGACCATCACGGTCCCGAAGCCGGCGCCGAGGAACAGGAAACCGGTACCGATCGACAGGGCCGCCGACGCCTTGTCGAGCCGGGACAGCAGCAGGACACCGAGGGTGAGGACGCTGGTCCCGGCCACGGTCGTCCGGCGGGCGCCGAGCCTGCGCAGGAGTACGGCGGCGACGGGCGCACCCACCACCATCATCACGGCGGCGGGCAGCGCCCTCAGTCCGGTCCCCAGAGGGTCCAGGCCCAGGGTTTCCTGCAGGAAATAGCTGCCGACGAACAGCGTGCCGAGCATCGACGCCGACGCGGTCACCAGAATGCCGAGCGCCGCGCCGACGACGGCGGAGCCGAGAACGTCCGACGGGACCAGCGGACTCGCCGTGCGGCGTTCATGCCGTACGAACGCGACTCCCGCCGCCGCGACCACGGCCGGCCCCAGCACGGTCGCCGCCGTCCAGCCCGCCTCCGGTATCCCGACCAGTGTGCGCACCAGCGCGACCAGGGCACACGCGAGCAGACAGGCGCCCGGCACGTCGAGCCCGCCGGCTGGGGAGCTTTCCTGCGCTGGTCCCCGGACGGCGAGTGCGAGCACCCCCATCACGAGCGCGGGCACCACATTGAGGAAGAAGACGGCGCGCCATCCCAGATGGGTGACCAGCGCCCCGCCGACCAGCGGACCGGCGGCGGCCGAGAGACCGATGGCGCTCGTCCGCAGCGCGATCGGCATCCCGAGCCGGTCGGGAGGGTACGCGGCGCGCAGCATTCCGAGCGTGGCCGGTTGCAGCAGCGCCCCGAAGACGCCCTGCGTGACACGCAGCCCGATCACCCAGCCGATGCCGGGTGCCAGACCGATCCCCGCGGACGTCGCGCCGAAGCCGAGGATGCCGAGGGCGAAGATCTGTTGGTGGCCGTACCGGTCCCCGAGGCGCCCCGCGAACACCAACAGGCCGGACACCGCGATGAGATAGCCGGTGCTGGTCCACTGGACCCGGGCGAACGAGGCGTGCAGATCGCGTTGCAGCGTGGGCTGCGCGACGGTGAGCACGGTGCCGTCCAGTGCGACGATCACGGCACCGATGACGCTGCTCGCGAGCGTGAGCGGGCGACGGGCCGCGGAGCCGAGTGAGTTCACCGCTTCTCCGGCCCGAGGTGCGCGTCCAGCGCGGCATCCAACAGAGGTACGAAGTCGTCGGCGCCCGTGGCGAGTTGGAGGCTTCCCCAGCCCCACAGCTGGGCGATCCCGTGCAGGTTCGCCCACAAGGCGCCCGCGGTGAGTGAGGCGTCGGGCTCGGGGCAGGCCCGGCCGACCAGATCCACCAGCAGGCCGAAGAGCGGCAAGCTCGTTTCGCGAAGCCCGAACTGACGGCTCTCCAGCAGATCATGACGGAACATCAGCTCATACATGCCGCGCTCGGTCAGCGCGAAATCCAGGTAAACCCGCGCCAGCGCCCTGAGCTGATCTCGAGGGCGTGCCGTGCCGGCCCCGATGGCGGTCGTGGCCCGGGTGCCCAGGTCGGCGAAGCCCCGGCGCGCGATGGCCGACAGCAGTTCGAGGTGGGTGGGGAAGTACCGGCGCGGGGCTCCGTGGGAGACACCAGCGCGCCGCGCGATCTCCCGCAGGGTCAGGGCCTGCGCTCCTTCCGTGCTCACCAGATGGACACCGGCCGCGATCAGCCGCGCCCGCAACCCCGTTTCCGATTCGTTCATAGACACTGTCTACCAGCGCTCGTAGACAGTGTCTACTCCGGGAATGGGAGTGTCTTTCCGGAAGTTGATCCAGGCATGACTCAGGACGCGACGCAGGACGCACTGTTCAAGCTGCTCTCCGAGTACAAGGGCGGAGTACTCGTCACTCTCAAGAAGGACGGGCGGCCCCAGCTGTCGAACGTCAGACACGCCTACTACCCCGACGAGCGGATCGTCCGGGTGTCGCTCACCGACGACCGCGCCAAGACCCGCAATCTGCGTCGGGATCCCCGGGCCTCGTACCACGTGACCAGCGAGGATCGGTGGGCCTACACGGTCGCCGAGGGGACGGCCGAGCTGACGCCCGTCGCCCGGGACCCGCACGACGAGACCGTCGAGGAACTCATCCGGGCCTACCGGGACGTCGTCGGTGAGCATCCCGACTGGGACGACTACCGCGCCGCCATGGTCCGCGACCGCCGCCTCGTCCTACGGCTCCACGTGGAGCGTGTCTACGGCATTCCCCGGAGCTGACTCGGTGCGCGCCTCGATCGCGCGCAGTACGGCCACCATGTCCGTCCCGCCGTGTCCCAGCGTCACGGTCTCCTTGAAGAGGGCGTGACAGACGTCCAGCAGGGGGGACGCGAGGCCGGCGCTGCGGGCGGCTTCGGCGATCAACTCGTTGTTCATCAGGACGTCTTGTGCCGCGGCCTGCACGGCGAAGTCGCCGTCCAGCAGTTTCGGGGCCTTCATCCGGGAGACGGCGCTGGCCATCGGGCCGGCGTCGAGCACGTCCAGGAACAACTTGCGGTCCAGGCCCTGCCGGTCGGCGAAGTGGAAGGCTTCCGTCAGGCCGGTGACCAGGGTGATCAGGAACAGATTCACCGAGAGCTTCATCAGCAGGGCGTTCGGCACCGGTCCGCAGTCGAACGTCTCGTGACACATCGGTCCGAGCAGCGGCCGTACGTCCTCGAGTGCCGCGGGATCCCCGGCGAGCATCGCCACCAGCCGTCCGGCCTCCGCCGGGACGCGCGAACCGGAGACGGGGACTTCGGCGTACCGCCCGCCCGCCGCGCGCACGTCGGCCTCCAGCGCGCGCGAGTACTCCGGGGACGTCGTTCCCATGTGGACGACGGTGCGCCCGGCCGCGTATCCGGCGAAGTCGGTGGTGCCACGTGCCAGCGCCGCGTCGATCGCGGGACCGCCGGCCAGCATCAGGAAGACCACGCCGGACCGTTCGAAGACCTCGGCGGGACACAGCGCCACCTCGGCGCCGGCGGCACGCAGCGGATCGGCCCGGGCGGCGGTCCGGTTCCAGACGACGAGCGGGATTCCGGCACGGGCCAGGTTGAGTGCCATGGGGCCGCCCATGACTCCGAGGCCGATGAAACCCACGTACACGACGCACCGCCGTCTCTGGCCGGTGTGCCCGCCCGGGGGTCGCGTGCCCGGGGGACCACCGCCGTTGCCGCCTATGACCGCCGTCATAGTAGCCATCTGTATGACGCTGTCATAGTGGGTAGGGTGCGTACGTCAGTCGTGGCGGGAGGTCGATGATGGCGGGTTCCGAGCGGGGGCCGCGCGAGCGGATGGTCTTCAGCGCCGCGCAGCTCATCCGGCGCGACGGCGTCACCGCGACCGGCATGCGGGAGGTCGCCGAGCACGCGAAGGCTCCGCGCGGCTCCCTCCAGCACTACTTCCCCGGCGGCAAGGAGCAGTTGGTCAACGAGGCGGTGGACTGGGCCGGTCGCTACGCCGGCCAGCGGATCGCCCGCTTCCTCGCCGCGATGTCCGAGCCGACGCCCAGCGGTCTGTTCGCGGCGATGGTGCGGCAGTGGACCGACGAGTTCACGGCGGCCGGATTCACCTCGGGCTGCCCCGTCGCGGCGGCGACCGTGGACTGCGCCGAGTCCACCGAGTCCACCAGGGCCGCTTCCGCCGCCGCGTTCGCCCGCTGGAACCGGGCGGTGGCCGAGGCCCTCACGGACATGGGCGTACCGGCCGAGCGCGCCGAACCGCTCGCGACCCTCATGATCAGCGTCCTGGAGGGGGCACTCCTGGTCGCGCGGACCGAAAGGGACGTACGCGCCCTGACGGCCGTGGCCCGCGAGCTCGCTCCCCTGCTGGACGGCGCGCGAGCGGCCACGCCCTAGGCGCCCGCCATTTCACGCCTTTGCGTCCACGCGACGGTGCGGAAAACCGTGGGCGCGGGACGCGATCACCACGGCCGGTACGGAAGAAGGAGACCCATGCCGCCTCGCGAACCTCGCCTGGTCCGGAGGGGAGTTGGCCGAGGCGCCGCCGCTGATCGACGAGGCGGTCGCAGCCCTCGACAGGGAGCGGGTCGCGTATCAGCTCGCGCATCCGCGGACGTTGCGCGAGCGGTGCCTCAACGCCGGTCGTCCCCAGGACTGACGCGTACGTGGTGGAGCGCCGCCCCGGTGCGCACGGCCAGACCCTGGCTTCGCGCCCGTCGGGCTCCCCGCGCCCGTCGGGCTCCCCGCGCCCGTCGCGCTCCCCGCGCTCCCCGCGCCCGTCGGCCCAGCTCACGGCCGGGCCCCGCCCAGGTGATCGGGCAGCGATAGTCAACGAGTGCTCCGCGCACACCGGCCGCCCCTGAACCCGGCCGGGGTGCGCGGAGCGGTTCTCGGGCGGCGCGGGGCCGGGTGCCGGGAAGACCGGAGAGTCGCGTGTCGCCGTACAGCCGCACCGTTCTCATCTGCTCGTTCCGGCCGATGCTCTTGCTGAAAAGGTCACCTGTCAACAGTGACTCTTGGGGCAAGGCGGGCGAAAAGGACCGCCGCCCCGTACAGCGGGGGTGAACATGTCCAAGTCCCCGAACAGCCCAGTGTCGTCGGGGACTTGGGAGCGTGAGGGGGAGCGTCAGGCCGTCACGGCCTCACGCTGCGCGGCTTCCCCCGCGGCACGCTCGCCCAGCCGCTCGGTCGGCACCGTGTGCGTCTCACGCGCGGTGAGCGCGGCGAGGACCGGCGGGACGCACAGGGCCGCGGTGAACAGCGCCACGGACGACCAGTCGCCGCCGCCGGGACCCGCGATCTGCGCGGCGAAGGTGACGGCGAACCCGGCGACGGCGAAGCCGATCTGGGTGCCGATCGCCATACCGGAGAGCCGGACGCGGGTGGAGAACATCTCGCCGTAGAAGGACGGCCAGACACCGTTCGCTGCGCTGTAGACGACACCGAAGGCGAGGATGCCGAAGAGCAGGACCAGGGGATAGGACCCCGTCGAGATGGCCCACAGGTAGGCGAACATCAGGACGGCACTGCCCGCGGCGCCGATCAGAAAGACCGGGCGGCGGCCGATGCGGTCGGAGAGCGTGGCCCAGGCGGGGATGGCGCCGAGCGCGACGAGGTTGGCCAGTGCGCCCACCCACAGCATCTGCGAGCGGGACAGCCCGATCGAGTCGCTGGTGCCGTACGCCAGCGCCCACACCGTGAAGATGGTGCTGACGGAGGCGATGAGGGCGCCCGCCACGACCCGCAGGACGTCCGCCCAGTGGTCGCGGAACAGCACGGCGAGGGGCAGCTTGGCGACCCCCTCGGTCGCCGCCTGCTGGGTGAAGGCAGGGGTCTCCTGGAGCGTGCGGCGGATGACGTAGCCGACCACGGCGACCGCGACGCTCGCCCAGAACGGGACGCGCCAGCCCCAGGAGAGCAACTGGTCCTCGGGCAGCGCGGCCACCGGCAGGAAGACAAGAGTCGCGAGGAGCTGGCCGCCCTGAGTACCGCTCAGCGTGAAGCTGGTGAAGAAGCCCCGGCGGTGGGGCGGCGCGTGTTCCAGCGTCATCGAGTTGGCGCTCGCCTGCTCGCCGGCCGCGGAGATGCCCTGCAGGACGCGGCACAGGACCAGCAGGACCGGGGCGAGGCCGCCGACCTGCGCGCGGGTCGGCAGACAGCCGATGAGGAACGTCGACAGGCCCATCAGGAGCAGCGTGAAGACCATGATCTTCTTGCGGCCGACCCGGTCGCCGAAGTGCCCGAGGAAGAACGCGCCGACGGGGCGGGCGGCGTAGGCGACGCCGAACGTGGCGAGCGACAGGAGGGTCGCGGTGGCCGGGTCCGACTCGTCGAAGAAGACCTTCGGGAAGATCAGGGCGGCGGCGCTGCCGTAGATGAAGAAGTCGTAGTACTCCAGGGCGCTGCCGATCCATGCGGCCATGGCGGCCTTCCGGGGCTGGCCGGGTGGCGCGTCGAGCGGAGTGGAGGGGACTGACACGGCGTGCTCCTTCGGGGGAACTCCGGGGACGGGAGTGCGGGAGGGGAGAGGTGCCGGGGCCCTGGGGTGGCGGGTCGGCCGTGCCGGGTGCGCGTCCTTACTGACGACTCTACGCCCGGTTAATTAACCCACTGGATAGTTACTAGCGGATGGCTACGGATGTTGCGCCCACGTTTCCCCGGTGTCAAGGGGTCATGCCGAAGGATCTTCCCCGCTCAGGTCCGCGGGCTACCTCGTTCGCGTCCGCGGGCCGGTCCCCGGCAAGGAGCTTCTCAGTCCGTCGCGCGGTCCGCGGTCAGATAGGCGATGACCATGTCGCCGAGCATGGTGCGGTAGTGCGCCCGCTGCTCGGGGGCGACCAGGTCACGGCCGAACAGGGCGCCGAAGGTGTGCCGGTTGGCGACCCGGAAGAAGCAGAACGCGCTGATCATGGCGTGCAGGTCCACCGCGTCGACGTCGGCCGTGAACAGACCCGACTCCTGGCCGGTCGCCAGGATCCGGCGGATCACGTCGAGCGCGGGCGAGCCGATCGTCCCCAGCTCCTCGGACGCCGCGATGTGCTCCGCCTCGTGGATGTTCTCGATGCTGACCAGGCGGATGAAGTCGGGGTGCGCCTCATGGTGGTCGAAGGTCAGCTCGGCGAGCCGGCGGATGGCCGCGACCGGGTCCAGATGCTCGACGTCCAGCTCCTGTTCGGCCTGCCGGATCACCGAGTACGCGCGCTCCAGTACGGCCGTGAACAGCTGTTCCTTGCCGCCGAAGTAGTAGTAGATCATCCGCTTGGTGGTCCGGGTGCGGGCGGCGATCTCGTCGACCCGGGCGCCGGCGAAACCGGCGCGTGAGAACTCCTGGGTCGCCACGTCGAGAATCTCGGCCTTGGTGCGGGCGGCGTCACGAATGCGCCCGTTCGGTCGTGCCGGTTCTTCGACGCTGGTCATCGGGTTCCTTCGGGCGAGGGGTCGGTGCCCGCGATTGTAGAAGCAGGGCCGTCGGCACGGCGTCTCGGTGGCGGCTCTTCCCGGACGGCTCTTCCCATCGGACGGACGACTTGATATGACTAACGAACCAGTTCGTACATTAGATAGCTGTCAAGCGTTCGTCAGTCGGCCCCCGGTCGCTCCCCGACCGGCCGTCGGCCCCTCGGCCCCGGAGGCCCGCCGTGTCCCAGAACTCGTATCTCGTCGGCCTCGTCGGATCCGGCATCGGTCCCTCGCTCAGCCCCGCGCTGCACGAACGGGAGGCCGACCGCCAGGGCCTGCGCTATCTGTACCGGCTGATCGACATCGACGCCCTCGGCGTCGGCCCGGAGGCGGTGGGCGATCTCGTACGCGCCGCACGGGACGTCGGCTTCGACGGGCTGAACATCACGCACCCCTGCAAGCAACTGGTCATCGGCCACCTCGACGCGCTCGCCCCGGTGGCCGAGGCGCTCGGCGCGGTCAACACCGTCGTCTTCGAGGACGGCCGCGCGATCGGGCACAACACGGATGTCACCGGGTTCGCCGCCTCCTTCGCGCGCGGCCTGCCCGACGTCTCCCTGGAGCGGGTCGTGCAGCTCGGCGCGGGCGGTGCGGGCGCGGCCGTCGCCCACGCCGTGCTCACCCTGGGCGCCGGGCATGTCACCGTCGTCGACGCGATGCCCGACCGCACCGCCGATCTCGCCGCCGCGCTGAACCGGCACTTCGGCGACGGTCGCGCGACCGCCGCGACGCCGGACGCGCTCCCGGCGCTCCTCGCCCGCGCCGACGGCATCGTGCACGCCACCCCCACCGGTATGGCCGCCCACCCGGGGCTGCCGTTCCCGGCCGAGCTGCTGCACCCCGGGCTCTGGGTTGCCGAGGTCGTCTACCGGCCGCTGGAGACCGAGCTGCTGCGCACCGCCCGCGCGCTCGGCTGCGCGACCCTCGACGGCGGCGGCATGGCCGTCTTCCAGGCCGCCGACGCGTTCCGGCTCTTCACCGGGCGGGAACCCGACCGTGCGCGGATGCTCACGGACATCGCCGAACTCGCGGGCGCCGAGCCCGTCCGGAACTGAACCAGCCCCGAAGAGCGTCGAAGGAGCACCTCGTGCGTACGTCCATCGCCACCGTCTCGCTCAGCGGATCCCTGACCGAGAAGCTCACGGCCGCCGCCCGGGCGGGCTTCGACGGCGTCGAGATCTTCGAGAACGACCTGCTCGCGAGCCCCCTCACCCCCGAGGAGATCCGCGCCCGCACCGCCGACCTCGGACTGACCATCGACCTCTACCAGCCGATGCGCGACATCGAGGCCGTGCCCGAGGACGCGTTCGCCCGCAATCTGCGCCGGGCGCGCCACAAGTTCCAGCTGATGCGGCGCCTCGGCGCCGACACCGTGCTGGTCTGCTCCAGCGTCTCGCCACTCACCGTCGACGACGACGCGCTCGCCGCCGAGCAATTGCGCCAACTGTCCGAGCTGGCCCAGGACTTCGGCATCCGGGTGGCGTACGAGGCGCTGGCCTGGGGCCGTCAGGTGAGCACGTACGACCATGCCTGGCGCATCGTCGAGGCCGCCGACCACCCCGCCCTCGGCACCTGTTTGGACAGCTTCCACATCCTCGCCCGGGGCTCCGATCCCCGGGGCATCGAGGACATCCCCGGCGACAAGATCTTCTTCCTGCAGCTGGCCGACGCCCCGCTGATGGCGATGGACGTGCTCCAGTGGAGCCGCCACTACCGCTGCTTCCCGGGGCAGGGCGGCTTCGATATCGCCGGTCTCCTCGGGCATGTGCTGCGCGCCGGATACGAGGGACCTCTCTCCCTCGAGGTCTTCAACGACGTCTTCCGACAGGCCGAGGCCGGACCGACCGCCGTCGACGCCCGGCGCTCCCTCCTCGTCCTGCAGGAAGCGACCGGCCCCGTCCTCCCGAAGGCGAACGGGCCGGTTCCCCCGGAGGCGCCCGCGCTCGCCACACCGCCCGCCCCCGTGGTGCCGACCGGCGTCGCCTTCGCCGAACTCGTCACCCCCGACGTGGCACCCGTCGCCGCGCTCCTCGGCGCCCTCGGTTTCACCCGCGCGGCCCGGCACCGCAGCAAGCCGGTGGACCTCTGGCAGCAGGGCGAGGCCCGTGTCCTGGTCAACACGGGACCGGCCGCCCGGCGCGCCGGCACCGCGCTCGCCGCCATCGGCCTGGAGTCACCGGACCCCGCCGCCGCGGCCCGGCGCGCCGAGGCCCTGCTCGCCCCCGTCCTGCCGCGCCGCCGCGCCCTCGAGGACGCGCCCCTCGACGCGGTCGCCGCCCCCGACGGCACCGAACTGTTCTTCTGCGCCACCGACCGCCCCGAACTGCCCAGCTGGACGGGCGACTTCCAGCCCACAGAACACCGGCCGGACGCGCGCTCGGTGACCCGCATTGACCACCTGGCGCTCACTCAGCCCTGGCACCAGTTCGACGAGGCCGCCCTCTTCCATCGCAGCGTGCTCGGGCTGAGCGCGCAGCAGAGCGTCGATGTCGCCGACCCGTACGGTCTGCACCGCAGCCGCGCCGTCACCAACGCCGACGGCAGCGTCCGCATCGCCCTGAGCGTGGGCCCGGCTCCCACCGACGACGGCGCCCGCGCCCAGCACATCGCCCTCGCCACGGACGACGTGGCCGGTGCCGCCCGCCGCTTCCGCGAGTCGGGCGGCCGTCTGCTGCCGATGCCCGCGAACTACTACGACGACCTGGCCGCACGGTTCGAGTTCACCGACGGCGAGCTGGAGACGTACCGCGAACTCGGCATCCTCTACGACCGCGATCCGGACGGCGAGTTCCGGCACTGCTACACGCAGACCGTCGGCCGCGTCTTCTTCGAACTCGTTCAGCGCGACGGCGGATACCGGGGATACGGCGCGCAGAACGCCCCGGTGCGCCTCGCCGCGCAGCACGCGGTGCGACCGGGGCGTTGACGCGCGGGGCTACCGAGTGAGCCGTACGGAGAACGCGCGGTCCAGCGTGAGGCGCGGCGTCTCGACCGTCGTCGCGCCGGTGTCCGTGTCGTACGACCAGGAGGTACGGGCCAGCGGGCGTCCGTCCAGGAGCACCTGGCGGGGCGCCGACTCTCCGTGCACGGTGAAGCGGTACGAGCGCGAGTCCGGCTTGTCCTGGTAACTGCCCCGGCTCGCACCGACGTTGACATCGGTGGTGCCCGCGCTCGCACGCACCGTCACCCGCTGGGTCGCCGACGCACCCCCGGCGAAGTGCCGGGTCACCCCGTCGTCCTCGTACAGCGTGTAGGCGGTGTTCCCCTTCGGGTACAGGTCCCAGTCCAGCTCGTGCCGGTCGCGGGTCTGCCAACTCATCGTGCCCTTGGGCCACATGGGGACGATCGCGCCGCTCCTCACGAAGAGGGGGAGGGTGTCGAGCGGGGCGTGGTAGCCGTTGACCGTGGTCGGGCCCTGATAGGTGCGGCCCGTCCAGTAGTCGGTCCAGGTGCCCTTGGGGAGATAGATGCCGTCGCGGGTCTCGGAGTCCTGGTAGACCGGGGCGACCAGGAAGTCGGAGCCCGCGAGAAACTCGTACGTGGCGTCCGCACCGAGGGTGTTCGGGTCGTCCGGGTACTCCAGCCACAGCGGACGGACCGCGCCCACGCCCGTCTTCGTCGCCTCGGCGGACAGGGTGTACATGTAGGGGAGCAGGCGCTCCTTCAGCTGGAGGTACTTGCGGTTGATGGAGGTGTACGGCTCACCGTCCAGCCAGGGCTGCTGGTCGGCGGGCTTTCCGGTGCTGATGTCGGAGGCCCAGCCGTCCATCGTCATCATCGCCGGGAGGAACGCCTTCCACTGGAGATCTCGGGCGTACATCTTGGCGTCATGGCGGTAGATGGAGCCCACGTCACCGGTGTTGTACGCGATGCCGGACATGGTCGCCCCGGCGTAGGTCGGAATCTGCCAGCGGATGTAGTCCCACGACAGCTTCTGGTCGCCGCTCCACAGGACACCACAGCGCTGGGCGCCCGCCCAGGAGACCGGGAGCCAGACGAAGCCCCGGGCGTCGCTGTTCTCCTCGATCCCGGCCTTGGCCTTGTCGCACGCGTCGAGCGTGAACTTGTAGCCGTTGCCCACCCAGGCCACGTCCAGCTTGGCCACCCGCTGGCCCGCCCTCACCTGGTCGGCGAGCTTGTCGATGCCGTCCTGGGTCCACAGCCCGAGCTGGGCGTGGTGGTCCTGCAGGCCCTTGGCCGTCTCGGGGAGGTTCTCGTAACCGCAGCCGTAGCCGTCGTTGACGAGCATCCAGCCGAGCGGCATGTCGTGCGAGGTATAGCCGTCGGCGATCTTCAGTGCGTCGAGGGTGTGCCGTTCGCCCCGGTTGGCGTTGTGCAGGTAGCAGTCGGAGTCGCCCGGTTCGAGCCCGTACACCGGCGGCATGAAGGGCTTGCCCACCAGTGCGGTGTACTTTTCGATGACCGTCTTCGCGTCACCGAGGAAGTAGTAGGCGTCCAGCCGTCGTTCCTGCTGCCCGGTCCGTACCGGTGAGCCGAAGTCGTAGACACCGGGCGCGAAGGTGTTGCGGAAGACGCCGTAGCCCGCGCTGGAGAGGTAGAAGGGCTGGGAGTTGTTGTAGCCGCCCTCGTTCCAGTCGAAGCTGTTGGCCACGTACATCGTCCGATCGCGGTGCGAGAAGCTGCCGTTCTGCTCGCCGCCGCCGAAGAACTGCTCGTCCGCGCCGCGCGCCAGGCTCTGCCGCATTCCGCCGGTGGACCAGCGCAGCGGCTTGTCCTCCTGCCAGACGGGCGTGCGATTGTCGGTCTTGTACAGGCCGAAGCGCAGCGGCTTCTTGTAGACCCGCAGGACCGCGTCGGGGGAGCGGATGCCGTAGTACGTGCCCGCGTCGAAGGACGTGGTGTGCTTTTGGAGGGCGGGTTGCTCACGGACGATGGCCGTGCCCGCCGGGTCGTTGAGCGAACCGGACGGGTCGGCCTGGAGGCGCAGTTGGCCGCCCGCCAGGAAGTCGGCCTTCGCCGTGAGCTGTCCGGCCGCGATGGTGTAGCTGCCGTCGCTCCCGCCGAAGGACGTGAGGTCGCCCGCGTCGGTGGTCCGCGGCAGATAGGCCTTGCCGGTGTACGCGTTGTCGTGCACGTCGTACGGCACGACCAGCACGTGGTAGGTACCCGACGCGTTCGGGATCAGCGTGGCCTCGGGGTCGGCGGTGCCCGCGCTGGAGGCGACCTGCTTGCCCGCGTCGTCGTAGACGTACAGGTCGAAGTCGTCGGTGGGGTGCTGCCACTCGATCGAGACCGGTACGCCGCCCTCGGGGTTGTCGGCCCAATACCCGGTGGGCACCGAGACGTTCACGTCGAAGCGGTCGCAGACCTTGTTGTCCGGGTCGTCTGTGGCGGACGGACAGCTCTCGGTACCACCCGACGTGCCCTTGGCGTAGACGGGACTCTGCCAGCTGACGCTCTGGTGGGTGTCGTCGAGAACGGCGCTCGCCGGGGTCGCCGCGAGCGCGGGCCGCGCCGGGGCGCTCAGCACGGTGACGGCCAGCGCGGTGGCGAGCCCCGCCATGGCCCAGGAACGGTGTCGGAGTCTTCGCACGGTACGCATCTCCACTCAAACCAACGGCGTTGTGTTTGCAGGTGCTTGAAATAGCGTCTGTTCGTGCATGTTCAAGCATGAAGGGTGGCCGTTCGTGCAGGTTCATGTCAATGGACCTCGCGGGGAAAGGCCCCGCGGCACGGGCGTACCGGCCCAGTGGCACAGAGGAAGTCCCCAGCGAGCGGCCTCAGTGCGCCGAAATTACCCACCGGTCGACATTGAAGGATCAAGCACCGCCGCTATCATCACAGCACCTGCGGAGCGACCCTCTGCCCGATGACGGTGGTTGTACGGCATCGACCTTCACACCCCCCACTTATCCATGGCGGCGTCGGGCGTGTTCGCCCGTGCGTCGTGCAGGACGGAAAGCAGCGCGAGCATGAGCAACAACAGGGGCAGAGGGCTTCAGGCCAACGCCCTCGGTACGTTCGACACGGTCGTGATGGCGGTCGCGGGCAGCGCCCCCGCGTACTCGCTGGCCGCCACCACCGCAGTCCTCGTCGGCGCGGTCGGCCTGGCCAGCCCGGCGGCGCTGCTGTACTGCGCGATACCCATGCTGGGCATCGCGCTGGCCTTCAGCTACCTCGGCCGGATCGACGTCAACGCGGGCGCCAGCTACTCCTGGGTCGGCCGCACGCTCCACCCCTTCCTCGGCTTCCTCAGCGGCTGGGCCCTGGTGATTTCGGCGACCATCTTCATGGTCGCCGGTTCGCTGCCCGCGGGCTCGATGACGCTCGCCCTCTTCGACGAGGGCCTGGCCGACAGCACCGCGCTCTCCACCGCGGTCGGCGCGGCCTGGTTCCTGGTCATGCTTCTCGTCGTGCTCGGCGGCGCCCGGCTCACCGTCCGGGCGCAGCTGATCATGTCCGGTGTCGAGCTGGCCATCCTGGCCGTCTTCGCCGTCGGCGCCTTCCTGCACAGCGGCAACGCCCGCCCGTTCGACTGGTCCTGGCTCGGCTTCAGCCACTTCGACGGGGTGAGCGGCTTCGCGTCCGGCGCGCTCATCGCCGCGTTCTACTACTGGGGCTGGGACGTCACCAGCAACCTCAGCGAGGAGACGCGGGACAGCCGTCGTACGACGGGACTCGCGGGCCTGATCGGCGTCGGTATCGTCTTCCTGCTCTTCGAGGTGTTCACCATCGCGGTGAACGTCATCCTCACCGACCGGCAGATCCAGGACAACGGCGCCAATGTCCTGGGCGTGCTGGGCGAGGAGATCTGGCCCGGCTGGGGCGGCAAGCTGCTGATCGTGGCCGTGATGCTGTCCACCATCGCCACCTTGGAGACCACGCTCATCCAGGTCACCCGCTCGCTGTTCGCGATGGGCCGCGACCGTACGATGCCGACCGCGCTGGGCCGGGTGCACCGCACGTGGAACACCCCGTGGGTCGCGATCGTCGTGGTCGGGGCGGTGGCCCTGGTGATGTTCGTGACGTCGAACGCCCTCGGCTCGGTCGGCGACATCCTCTCCGACGCCATTGCCGCGATCGGCCTGCAGATCGCCGTCTACTACGGACTGGCCGGCATCGCGGTGGTCGTCGCCTACCGCAAGATGCTGCTGAAGTCCGCGGCCAACTTCCTCTTCGGCGGGCTCTGGCCGTTCCTCGGCGCCCTGTTCATGTTCTGGATCTTCGTCGAGTCGCTGGGCGATCTCAGCGGCGCGTCGATCGCGATCGGCATCGGCGGCATCGCCGTCGGCCTGATCCCCATGCTCTGGTACTGGAAGCGTGGCAGCGACTACTACCGGCCCGCCAAGCTGGACGCCACCCAGGTCGTCGAGACCGAGTACGTCCCCGACGGCTACGGCACCGCGGCGAGCACCGAGCGCTCACGCCGCCACGAGGGTCTCCCCACCGACTTCTGAGAGGGACCCGATGGCGGGCGACCGCTTCACCCCCGACTTCGACCCCGACTGCGGGGACGCACCCCTCACCTCCGCCCGCCAGGACATCGTCATCGGCCGCTGGCAGGGACTGCGGGAACTCCTGCGGGACACCGGCGCCGACTGGTCCGTACGCAGCCACCGCATCCGGCTGCTCGCGCCGGCCTGCGCGGGCAACTCGACGGTCGAGTCCTGGCTGGCCGCCGAACCGCGCAGCGGCGACGCCTTGGTGCTGAGGGCCGCGACCGACGTGGCCCGGGCCTTCAACCTGGCCATCGCCGCGGGCCGGGGCGTGCCCATCGACCGCGATCGCGTCGACCGGGCGGTGCTGGCCTGCATCGAGGCCGCCGAGGCACACCCCGAGGACCCCACCCCCTGGATCTCCCTCATCTCGGTCGCCCGGCTCTACCCCACCGGCGTGCGCCGCCGGGAACTGGGCCGCTGGTGGGACGAGTTGCACGCCCGCGACCCGTACAGCATGGAGGGCCATCTCCAGATCCTGCACTACTACTCGTCACGCTGGCACGGCACCCACGGCCTCATGTACGACTTCGCCCGGGACGCGGCCGGAGTGGCCCCGCCCGGCTGCGCGCTGCCCGTCCTGGCGCAGTTCGCCCGCGTGGAGGAGTACCGCTACATCCTCGACGGGGCCAAGGGCCAGCGCGACGCCGTCGTCGGACTCGGCCAGCACTGGAGCCACGACGCCGCCGCCAGCGACGTACGGCGCACCTGGCAGCGCTGGATCACGGCACGCCCGGACGGCCCGGTGGCCCCCGCGGAGGTGCGCGACCTCAACTATCTGACGCACGCCGCCTGCTACGCCGGTACGGCCGACATCGCCGCCTCGCTGTTCCGGATGATCGGGCGCCGGGCAACCCGGACGCCCTGGTCCTACACGGGGGACCCGGAGAAGGAGTTCGTGAAGTGGCGCAAGCGGCCGTCGCGCGGGGTGTGAGCGGGGATCCCGTGCGGCCCCGGACCCACCCCGCTTGGGCCCGGGGCCGCACGAGGCGGCGAAGCTCCCCCCGTTACAGGTCGAACTCGTGCGGCGGCAGGTCGAGCGCGAAGCACGCCTCCCGCACGACCGCCTGCTCCGTCTTGTCGAAGTCGCCGTCGGCGCCGCCGATGACGATGCCGATCTGGATGACGGCGCGCGCCTCGGCGGGCTTCTTCTTCGCCTTGGCGATCTCCTGGAGAATGCTGACCTTGCCGAAGGCGAAGTCGGCGGTCAGCTTGTTCAGGTTGTCGTCGAAGCGACGGCGCAGGTCGTCGGCGTCGAAGTTCTGCAACACCTCGTTCGTGGCGATGAGCTGGGCGACGCGCTGCCGCTCGGAAGGATCGACGGATCCGTCCGCCGCCGCGACGAGGGCGCACATCGCCATGCTCGCGTCGCGGAAGGCTCCGCTCTTCAGGTCGTTCTTCTTCGCCACGAGTTGGGTCTGCATCGTTGACGCGGACTCCTTGACGCGGTCCCACAGGGCCATGAGAACTCCATATGTTGTGGTGTCGGCAGCACCGTGGAAACTAGCGGACCGGCGGCAAAGTTCCGGCCGCATTCCACTCGGCGATCACGGGACGGCCATGCTCGGTGGAGAGCCGGCTCACCGTGCCGGTCGCGAGCTGGAACAGGCGTCCGTCGGCGGCGGGGAGACCCAGCCGGCGGGCGGTGAGGACGCGCAGGAAATGGGCGTGGGCCACCAGGACCACATCGCCTTGGGCGAGCGCGGGTTCGATACGGGAGAGCACCCGGTCGGCACGCAGTCCTACCTCGGCCGGTGACTCGCCCGGGTGGCCGCCCGGCCCCGGTGGTACACCGTCGTCCCACAGGTACCAGTCGGGCCGTGTGCGGTGGATCTCGACGGTGGTGATGCCCTCGTAGCCGCCGTAGTCCCACTCGTGCAGCTCGGGATCGGGCACGGCGCCGTAGAGACCGGCGAGTTCGGCGGTGCGTATCGCGCGGCCGAGGGGGCTGGTGAGTACGCGAGCGAAGGTGCGTCCGGCGAGGAGCGGGGCGAGGGACTTGGCCTGTTCCTCGCCTCGCTGGGTGAGCGGCAGGTCCGTCCAGCTGGTGTGCTGTCCGGACACGCTCCACTCGGTTTCGCCGTGGCGGACCAGCAGGAGGTCGCCCACGGCCGCCCTACTTCGCCGACTCGACGGCGTGGCCGCCGAACTGGTTGCGCAGCGCGGCGATCATCTTCATCTGCGGCGAGTCGTCCTGTCGCGAGGCGAAGCGCGCGAAGAGCGACGCGGTGATCGCGGGGAGCGGAACCGCGTTGTCGATGGCCGCCTCGACGGTCCAGCGGCCCTCGCCGGAGTCCTCCGCGTAGCCGCGCAGCTTGTCCAGGTGCTCGTCGTCGTCCAGCGCGCCCACGGCGAGGTCCAGCAGCCAGGAGCGGATGACGGTGCCCTCCTGCCAGGAGCGGAAGACCTCGCGCACGTCCGTGACGGAGTCGACTTTCTCCAGGAGCTCCCAGCCCTCGGCGTAGGCCTGCATCATGGCGTACTCGATGCCGTTGTGGACCATCTTCGAGAAGTGGCCCGCGCCGACCTTGCCGGCGTGCACGAAGCCGAAGTCGCCCTCGGGCTTGAGCGCGTCGAAGACCGGCTGCGCCTTGGCTATGTGCTCGGCGTCGCCGCCGACCATGAGCGCGTAGCCGTTCTGCAGTCCCCATACGCCGCCGGAAACGCCGCAGTCGACGAAGCCGATGCCCTTGATGCCCAGCTCCACGGCGTGCTTCTCGTCGTCACTCCAGCGGGAGTTGCCGCCGTCGACGACGGTGTCGCCGGGCTCCAGGAGGTCGCCGAGCTCGTCGATGACGGACTGGGTGGGGGCGCCCGCGGGCACCATCACCCAGACCACGCGCGGGGCCTCGAGCTTGGCCACGAGTTCGGGAAGGCTGTGCACGTCGGCGAGGTCGGGATTGCGGTCGTAGCCGATGACGGTGTGCCCTGCGCGGCGTATCCGCTCGCGCATGTTGCCGCCCATCTTGCCGAGGCCGATGAGGCCCAACTGCATTGCTGTCATATCAGCTTCACTTCTTCCTGAGAGTGCGGTAGGCGGCCACGAGGGCGGCGGTGGAGGAGTCGAGACCGGGCACGTCCGCGCCTTGGGTGAGGGCGGGCTCCACGCGCTTGGCGAGGACCTTGCCGAGTTCGACGCCCCACTGGTCGAAGGAGTCGATGTTCCAGATCGCCCCCTGGACGAACACCTTGTGCTCGTACAGCGCGATCAGCTGGCCGAGGACCGAGGGCGTCAGCTCGCTCGCGAGGATCGTGGTCGTCGGGTGGTCGCCCTTGAACGTCTTGTGCGGCACCAGCTCCTCGGCCACCCCCTCGGCGCGCACCTCGTCCGGCGTCTTGCCGAAGGCGAGGGCCTGCGTCTGCGCGAAGAAGTTCGCCATCAACAGGTCGTGCTGAGCCGCGAGTTCGTCACTGAGCTCGTCGACCGGGTTGACGAAGCCGATGAAGTCGGCCGGGATCAACTTCGTGCCCTGATGGACGAGTTGGTAGTAGGCGTGCTGCCCGTTGGTGCCCGGGGTGCCCCAGACGACGGGGCCGGTCTGCCACTCCACCGGGCGCCCGTCGCGATCCACCGACTTGCCGTTGGACTCCATGTCCAGCTGCTGCAAGTAGGCGGTGAACTTGGACAGGTAGTGCGAGTACGGCAGCACGGCGTGCGACTGGGCGTCGTGGAAGTTGCCGTACCAGATGCCCAGCAGCCCAAGGAGCAAAGGCGCGTTGGCCTCGGCCGGGGCGGTGCGGAAGTGCTCGTCGACGACCCTGAACCCGTCGAGCATCTCGCGGAACCGGTCCGCGCCGATGGCGATCATCAGGGAGAGCCCGATCGCCGAGTCGAACGAGTAGCGCCCGCCGACCCAGTCCCAGAACTCGAACATGTTGGCCGTGTCGATGCCGAAGTCCGACACCTTCTCGGCGTTCGTCGAAAGGGCGACGAAGTGCTTCGCGACCGCCTTCTCTCCCCCACTCTCCAATTCGCTCGAGCGGGAGGCGCCCCCATCGTCCAGCCCCTTCAGGAGCCACGAGCGCGCCGACGTGGCGTTGGTGATCGTCTCGATCGTGGTGAAGGTCTTGGACGCGATGATGAACAGCGTCTCGGCCGGGTCGAGGTCGCGCGTGGCCTCGTGCAGATCGGCCCCGTCGACGTTCGAGACGAAGCGGACCGTCAGCGCGCTGTCCGTGAAGGCCCGCAGCGCCTCGTACGCCATCGCCGGACCGAGGTCCGAGCCGCCGATGCCGATGTTGACGATGTTGCGCATGCGCTTGCCGGTGTGGCCGGTCCATTCACCCGAGCGGACCCGCTCGGCGAAGTCGGCCATCTTGTCCAGCACCGCGTGCACGGCGGGCACGACGTTCTCGCCGTCCACCTCGATCACGGCGTCGCGCGGGGCGCGCAGTGCGGTGTGCAGCACCGGGCGGTCCTCGGTGACGTTGATCTTCTCGCCGCGGAACATGGCGTCGCGCAGCCCGAACACGTCGGTGGCGGTGGCCAGCTCCTGGAGCAGCGCGAGGGTCTCGTCGTTGATCAGATGCTTGGAGTAGTCGATGAGCAGATCGCCGACCCGTACGACGTAACGCTCCGCACGGGCGGGGTCGGCGGCGAACAGCTCACGCAGCCGCGGGTGCAGCAGCCCGCCCGCTCGGTGGTCCTCCAAGGCCACCCACTCCGGACGCCGCGTGAGCTGGGGGGAGTCAGACATGACTGGGGATCTCCTTGGTGCCCTCGCCCCGCAGAGCGATGGCGTACATCTCGTCCGCGTCGAGGCGGCGCAGCTCCTCGGCGATCAGCTCGGAGGTGGAACGCACCTTCAGCGCGAGGGTGCGGGAGGGCTGTCCGGGCAGCGACAGAGTGGCCAGCGGGCCCTCGGGGCGGTCGATGACGATCTCGCCGTTCTCGGTGCCGAGCCGTACGGCGGTCACGACGGGCCCCGCGGTGACGACGCGCTCGACCGTGACCTGGAGGCGGGCTTCCAGCCAGCGGGCCAGCAGTTCGGCGCTGGGGTTGTCGGCCTCGCTCTCGACGGCCCCCGAGATCACCTTCGTACGGGCCTGGTCGAGCGCGGCGGCGAGCATCGAGCGCCACGGCGTCAGCCGGGTCCAGGCCAGGTCGGTGTCGCCCGGCGCGTACGCGGCGGCGCGGGCCTCCAGCGCGACGAGCGGCGCCTCGACGGCGTACATGTCGGTGATCCGGCGCTGCGCGAGGGCGCCCAGCGGGTCCTTGACGGGGACGTCGGGCGCGTCCACCGGCCACCACACCACGACCGGGGCGTCGGGCAGCAGCAGCGGCAGGACCACGGAGTCGGCGTGGTCGGAGACCTCGCCGTACGTCCGCAGCACGACCGTCTCACCGGTGCCCGCGTCCGAACCGACACGCACCTCCGCGTCCAGGCGGGAGTTGGTGCGGTCGCGCGGGGTGCGGGCGACCCGCTTGATGACGACCAGGGTGCGCGAGGGGTGCTCGAGGGAGGCCTCCTCGGCCGCCTTGATCGAGTCGTAGGCGTTCTCCTCGTCGGTGACGATGACCATCGTCAGGACCATGCCCACGGCGGGAGTGCCGATGGCTCGGCGCCCCTGCACGAGCGCCTTGTTGATCTTGCTTGCCGTGGTGTCGGTCAGGTCGATCTTCATGGCCTGCGCCAGCTCCGTCCGTCTCGTGCGAGCATCTCGTCGGCTTCCTTCGGGCCCCAACTGCCCGAGGGGTACTGCGCGGGCTTGCCGTGCGTGTCCCAGTACCCCTCGATCGGGTCGAGGATCTTCCAGGACTCTTCCACCTCAAGGTGGCGGGGGAAGAGATTGGCGTCGCCGAGCAGGACATCCAGGATCAGCCGTTCGTACGCTTCCGGGCTGGACTCGGTGAACGACTCGCCGTACGCGAAGTCCATGGTGACGTCCCGGATCTCCATCGACGTACCCGGCACCTTGGATCCGAAGCGCACCGTCATGCCCTCGTCGGGCTGGACGCGGACGACGATCGCGTTCGCGCCGAGCTCCTCGGTGGCGGTCGAGTCGAAGGGGGAGTGGGGTGCGCGCTGGAAGACCACCGCGATCTCCGTCACCCGTCGGCCCAGGCGCTTGCCCGTGCGCAGATAGAAGGGGACGCCCGCCCAACGCCGGTTGTCGACCCCCAGCTTGACGGCGGCATACGTGTCGGTCGTCGACTCGGGGTCGATGCCGTCCTCCTGCAGGTAGCCCCGCACCTTCTCGCCGCCCTGCCAGCCTGCCGCGTACTGTCCGCGCACGGTGTGCTCGCCCAGGTTCTCCGGCAGCCTTACGGCCCTGAGGACCTTGAGCTTCTCGGTGAGCAGCGACTCGGCGTCGAAGGCGGCCGGCTCCTCCATGGCGGTCAGGGCCATCAGCTGGAGGAGGTGATTCTGGATCACATCCCGGGCGGAGCCGATGCCGTCGTAGTAGCCGGCCCGGCCGCCGATGCCGATGTCCTCGGCCATGGTGATCTGGACGTGGTCGACGTACGACCGGTTCCAGATGGGTTCGTACATCTGGTTGGCGAAGCGGAGGGCCAGGATGTTCTGGACGGTCTCCTTGCCGAGGTAGTGGTCGATGCGGAAGACCTGGTCCGGGTCGAACACCTCGTGCACGATCTTGTTCAGCTCGCGCGCGCTGGCCAGGTCGTGGCCGAACGGCTTTTCGATGACCGCGCGCCGCCAGGAACCCTCCGGCCCATCCGCGAGCCCGTGCTTCTTGAGCTGCTGGACGACCTTCGGGAAGAACTTCGGGGGTACGGAGAGATAGAAGGCGTAGTTGCCACTGGTCCCCCGGGAGGAGTCCAACTCCTCGACGGCCCCACGCAGTTGCTCGAAGGCATCGTCGTCGTCGAAGTCGCCCGGAATGAACCGCATGCCCTCGGCGAGCTGCTGCCAGACCTCCTCGCGGAACTCCGTACGGGAGTGCTCGCGCACCGAGTCGTGCACCACCTGCGCGAAGTCCTGGTCCTCCCACTCGCGGCGGGCGAACCCGAGGAGCGAGAAGCCCGGCGGCAGCAGACCCCGATTGGCGAGGTCGTAGACGGCAGGCATCAGCTTCTTGCGGGCCAGGTCGCCGGTGACGCCGAAGATGACGAGACCGGAGGGGCCCGCGATACGGGGGAGGCGGCGGTCGCGGGGGTCGCGGAGGGGATTGTGCCAGTCGAGAGCCGCGGTGATGGCGCGTTCGACGGCGCTCACGCCGGCCGGTTCCACGGCCGTGTCACCAGATCCTTCCGGCGCGGCGGCCGCATCCTGCGCGGCGCTGTCGGGAAGCGCTTCACTCATTCCCCCTCAGCTCCCTTGCCACGCAGCGAGGTCGCCACCGCGTCCAGCAGATCCTCCCAGGCCGCCTCGAACTTCGAGACGCCCTCGTCCTCCAGCTGCTTCACGACCTCGTCGTAGGAGATCCCGAGCGCCTCCACGGCCGCCAGTTCGGCGCGGGCCTGAGCGTAGCCGCCGGTCACCGAGTCGCCGTGGATGTCGCCGTGGTCGGCGGTGGCGTCGAGGGTCGCCTGCGGCATGGTGTTCACCGTGCCCGGCGCGACCAGCTCGTCGACGTACAGCGTGTCCTTGTACGCGGGGTTCTTGACGCCCGTCGAGGCCCACAGGGGACGCTGCTTGTGGGCGCCTGCCGGGGCGAGGGCGGTCCAGCGGGCGCCCCCGAAGACGTCCTCGTACGCCTCGTAGGCGAGCCGGGCGTTGGCGAGCGCCGCCTTGCCCTGGAGCGCGAGCGCCTCGTCCGTGCCGACCTTCGCCAGCCGCTTGTCGATCTCGCTGTCGACGCGGGAGACGAAGAAGGACGCGACGGAGTGGATGCCGGCGAGGTCGATGCCCGCGGCCCGCGCCTTCTCCAGGCCGGCCAGATAGGCGTCCATCACCTCGCGGTAGCGCTCCAGCGAGAAGATCAGCGTGACGTTGACGCTGATGCCGAGGCCGATGACCTCGGTGATCGCCGGAAGGCCGGCCTTCGTCGCGGGGATCTTGATCATCACGTTCGGGCGGTCGACGAGCCAGGCGAGCTGCTTGGCCTCGGCGATGGTCGCCTCGGAGCGGTGGGCGAGGCGCGGGTCGACCTCGATGGAGACCCGGCCGTCACGGCCACCGGTCGCGTCGTACACCGGGCGCAGGATGTCGGCGGCGGCGCGCACGTCCGCCGTCGTCATCATCCGGACGGCCTCGTCGACCGTCACACCGCGCACGGCGAGGTCGGCCAGCTGCTCCTCGTAGCCCGCTCCGGAGCCGATGGCGGCCTGGAAGATGGAGGGGTTGGTGGTAACGCCCACCACGTGCTTGGTCGCGACGAGTCCGGCGAGATTGCCGGACGCGATCCGCTTGCGGGAGAGATCGTCCAGCCAGATGGAGACGCCTTCGTCGGAGAGGCGCTTGAGGGGTACCGCGGTCGCGGTTGTTTCGGTCACAGTGATCATCTTCCTTTGTGCGAACGGATCAACCGCGGACTGCGGTAAGAGATTCCCGCGCGGCGGCGGCGACGTTGTCGGCGGTGAAGCCGAACTCGGCGAACAGGGTCTTGGCGTCGGCGGAGGCGCCGAAGTGCTCGAGCGAAACAATGCGTCCTGCGTCACCGACGTACCGGTACCAGGTCAGGCCGATGCCCGCCTCGACCGCCACGCGGGCCTTCACGGACGGCGGAAGCACTCGCTCCCGGTACTCGGCGGACTGCTCCTCGAACCACTCGACGGACGGCATCGACACCACCCGCGTACCCACACCGCCGGCCTCCAGCCGCTCGCGCGCGGCGACGGCGAGCTGGACCTCGGAGCCGGTGGCGATGAGGATCACGTCGGGGGTCTCGGTGGAGGAGTCGCTCAGGACGTAACCGCCGCGCGCGGCATCGGAGTTGGCCGGGTACGTCGGTACGCCCTGTCGGGTGAGCGCCAGTCCGTGCGGGGCCGGGTTGGTGGCGTGCCGCTTGAGGATCTCGGCCCAGGCGATCGCGGTCTCGTTGGCGTCGGCCGGGCGGACGATGTTCAGGCCCGGGATGGCCCGCAGCGAGGCCAGGTGTTCGACCGGCTGGTGCGTCGGGCCGTCCTCGCCGAGGCCGATGGAGTCGTGCGTCCACACGTACGTCACCGGGAGCTGCATCAGGGCGGACAGGCGTACGGCGTTGCGCATGTAGTCGGAGAACACCAGGAAGGTGCCGCCGTAGATGCGGGTGTTGCCGTGCAGCGCGATGCCGTTCATCTCCGCGGCCATGGAGTGCTCGCGGATGCCGAAGTGGACGGTGCGGCCGTACGGGTCGGCCTCGGGCAGCGGGTTGCCCTTCGGCAGGAAGGAGGAGGTCTTGTCGATGGTCGTGTTGTTCGAGCCCGCGAGGTCCGCGGAGCCGCCCCACAGTTCGGGGAGCACGGCACCGAGCGCCTGGAGGACCTTGCCTGAGGCGGCACGGGTGGCGACCGACGTGCCCTCCTCGAAGACCGGCAGCGCGGCCTCCCAGCCCTCGGGCAGCTGACCGGCGACGACCCGGTCGAAGAGCTTCGCCCGCTCGGGGGCGGCGGTGCGCCACTCGGCGATCCGCTTGTCCCAGGCGGCGTGGGCCTCGGCGCCGCGGTCGAGTGCCTGGCGGGCGTGGGCGAGCACCTCGTCCGAGACCTCGAAGGAGCGCGCGGGGTCGAATCCGAGAAGGCGCTCGGTCGCGGCGATCTCCTCGGCGCCGAGCGCGGAGCCGTGCGAGGCCTCGGTGTTCTGCGCGTTCGGCGCGGGCCAGGCGATGATCGTGCGCATCGCGATGATCGAGGGGCGCCCGGTCTCGGCCTGCGCCGTCTTCAACGCCGTGTACAGCGCGTGGACGTCGATGTCGCCGCCCAGGGCGGGCTCGATCCGCTGCACGTGCCAGCCGTACGCCTCGTACCGCTTCAGGACGTCCTCGGAGAACGCCGTCGCCGTGTCGCCCTCGATGGAGATGTGGTTGTCGTCATAGACGAAGACCAGGTTGCCGAGCTTCTGGTGGCCCGCGAGGGAGGAGGCCTCGGCGGAGATGCCCTCCTCCAGGTCGCCGTCCGAGACGATCGCCCAGATGGTGTGGTCGAAGGGTGACTCGCCCTCGGGGGCCTCGGGGTCGAACAGACCGCGCTCGTAGCGGGCGGCCATCGCCATGCCCACCGCGTTGGCGACACCCTGGCCGAGCGGCCCGGTCGTCGTCTCCACACCCGCCGTGTGCCCGTACTCGGGGTGCCCCGGCGTCTTCGACCCGTGCGTACGGAACGCCTTCAGATCGTCCAGTTCGAGCTCGTAGCCAGACAGGAAGAGCTGGGTGTAAAGGGTCAGCGAGGTGTGGCCGGGGGAGAGGACGAAGCGGTCCCGGCCGGTCCACTCCGGGTCGGCGGGGTCGTGTCGCATCACCTTCTGAAAGAGGGTGTACGCCGCCGGGGCCAGGCTCATCGCGGTGCCCGGGTGACCGTTTCCGACCTGCTGGACGGCGTCGGCCGCGAGCAGGCGGGCCGTGTCGACGGCACGCTGGTCCAGGTCGGTCCACTCAAAACTGTCGGGGCTGTGCGTGCTCATCTTCAAGAAGTCCTCACGAGACGGGCCATCACTGGTGGCGCGCCTTCAAAACTAAAAGTCTGACTTTTGCTGGGGAAGGTGCCCGCGTGTCAGCCTTCGGTGAAAGTGGGACATCGACAGCAGGGCCGAGCCGCCGCGAGAGGGACATGGCAGACAGAACCACCCGAGCCGCCCAAGAAGGCGACGGGATCAGAACCTTTCCCTTTCCCGTCGACCTGAGCCTCTCCGGTGTCGGCATGCAGGTCGGCCCGATGGGAACCGGCCGCGTCTGGCACGCGGACGCCCCCCTGGAGCGCGTGCACCGCATCGACTTCCACGTCGTGATGCTCTTTCACGCGGGCCCCGTCCGACACATGATCGACTTCGCCGAGTACGAGGCCCTGGCCGGTGACATCCTGTGGATCCGCCCCGGCCAGGTGCACCGCTTCTCGGGCACCGACCGCTACGGCGGCACCGTCCTGACCATGCAGCCCGGCTTCCTCCCCCGGGCCACCGTCGAGGCGACCGGCCTCTACCGCTACGACCTGCCCCCGCTGCTGCGCCCCGACACGGACCAGCTGACCGCCCTGGAACACTCACTGACCCAGCTGGAACGCGAGTACGTCGACACGGCCACGTTGCCGCTCAGCCTGCACACCTCGGTGCTGCGGCACTCCCTGACCGCGTTCCTGCTGCGTCTCGCGCATCTCGCGGCGAGCTCCGCCGAGGCGGCTCGGCAGCCGACCGACACCACGTTCACCAGATTCCGGGACGCGGTCGAGAAGGGCTTCGCCAGCAACCACAGCGTCAGCGCGTACGCCGACGCGCTCGGCTACTCCCGCCGCACCCTGGTCCGCGCGGTGCGCGCGGCCACCGGCGAGACCCCCAAGGGTTTCATCGACAAGCGGGTGATCCTGGAGGCCAAGCGCCTCCTCGCCCACACGGAGATGCCCATCGGCCGCGTCGGCGCCGCCGTGGGCTTCCCCGACTCCGCCAACTTCTCCAAGTACTTCCACCAGCACACCGGCACGACTCCGGTGGCGTTCCGGGCGGAACTGCGCTGAAAGGGGGCGGGCCTCCAGGCCCGCCCCCTTCCGTTCACTACCTGGAGATCACGCGCCGATGCCGAGCGTCTGCCCGGTCGGCGGGTTCTCGTTGCCCAGGATCTGCACCGGCGAGGCGCGGGTCAGCGTGACGCCTCGCGCGGTGTCGTGGCCGCTGGACGTCTGCGTCAGCCGCAGTCACCGGAAAGCCGAACCGGTCGACCTGGATGGGGTTGCCACCGAACGCGCCACGGGCGTTGTTCTGGAACGCGATCGGGAAACTGCTGGCGCCGCCCCCGCCGCCGGTCGAGGTGACGCTCTCGGTGCGGTCGGCGGCGGCCTTCGCGGGCACCGCCCCCGGCCAGGCCGAGCGCCGGCACCGTGAGGAGGGCGGTCAGGACAGCCGTCACCAGCCGCCTGACCTTGGGGCGTGGCGCCCTGGACCTGGCCGGGGCGTGTGCGATCACCCGTCAATTTCCCAGTCAGTGACCGAAGTTGAACCAGTTGACGTTCACGAAGTCCGCCGGCTGGCCGCTGGTGAAGGTCAGATAGACGTCGTGGGTGCCGGTGACGGAGCTGATGTTCGCGGGTACCGTCCGCCAGGACTGCCAGCCACCGGTGCCCGCCACCGAGAAGCTGCCGATCGGCGCGCTCGTACGGCTGTCGAGGCGCACCTCGACCAGCCCGCTGACACCGCCCGCCGCGCCGCTCGCCACCCGGCCGTAGAACTGCTTGGCCGCCGTGGAACCGAAGTTGACGCCCTTGTAGAGCGCGTAGTCGCCGTTCGCGAGGGCGCTGATGTTCTGGCCGCCGCCCGTGTCGGTGGTGGTCTCGGTCCCGACGCCCGCCTGGCTGTCGTACGACTCGGCCTGGATCGCGCTGTACGCGTCACGGTTGCCCGACGGGGGAGGAGTGGTACCGCTCCCACCATTCGACTGAAGGACCTGTACGTAGTCGACGACCAGCGGGTGCCCCGGCTCCGTGCCACTGTCCGGACCGCCGCCGAAGGCGTCCGGGAAGCCGCCGCCCATCGCCACGTTCAGGATGACGAAGTAGCCGTGGTTCGTGGCGTTCGCCCAGGTCGTCGCGTCGACCTGATTCGCCTTCACCGTGTGGAAGTTGACGCCGTCGAGGTAGAAGCGGATCTCCTCGGGGCTCGTCGACTTGTCCCACTCCATCGCGTACGTGTGGAAACCGGCCTGACAGGTCGTGCCGGCGCAAGGCGTGTTGCCGCCGATGCCCGATGTCTCGTTGCAGGGCCCGCCCGGGTTGGTGCCGCAGTGCACGGTGGCCCAGTCGGTGTTGAGACCCTGGACGTTCTCCATGATGTCCAGCTCGCCGACGCTCGGCCAGTTCTGGTAGTTGCCGCGGTAGGGGGCGCCGAGCGTCCAGAAGGCGGGCCAGTAGCCCTTGGCGGCGGCGCCGGTCACGTTCGGCATCTGGATCCGCGCCTCGACGCGCAGTTTGCCGCCGGCCGGGGGCTGGAAGTCGGTGCGGTTGGTCTCGATGCGGCCCGAGGTCCAGTGGCCGGCGGAGTCGCGGCGCGGGGTGATCAGCAGGTTGCCGTTACCGTCGAGGGCGACGTTGTTGGTGCTGGAGGTCATCGTCTCGACCTCGCCGGTGCCCCAGTTGGCGGCGCCGCCCGGATAGCTGGTGCCGGTGTCGTACTGCCAGTTGCTGGTGGAGACACCGGATCCGGCGGCCCCGTTGAAGTCGTCGAGGAAGACCTGGGACCAGCCGGACGGGGGAGTGGGGGCGGAGGCGTTCGCGGGGAGGGTGGCGGCTGTGGCGGCGGCCGCGGCCAGGCTGAGCGTGCTGAACACGGCGATGAGTACGCGCCTGAGGGAGTCGCGTCTGACAGGTGTGCCGGAAGTTTCACTCATGGGTGCCTCTTCGGTACGGAGTGGGGTGCGCGGGTGGCCGTGAGAGCGCTCCCATCGTTTCTTGAGAGCGCTCTCACAGCAGCTGCGCGGACAATGTGCTCTCTGTCACTCCGGTCGTCAAGAGGTAAACCAAAGAAACTCCCTTGGGCGGAAGGGAGTTCACGATGTGAAGAGGGGACTCTCGCGAGGACCCTCAGGAGGTGTCGCTAGAGGGCGCTCCCCGCCTTCCAGTCCGCCCAGGACAGGTTCCAGCCGTTGAGCCCATTGGCCGGGTCCACCGTCTTCTCGCCCGAGTTCTTGACGATCACCACGTCCCCGAGCATCGAGCTCTCGTAGAACTTGTAACCCGGCACCGAGCTGTCGCTCGCGCCCTTGGCGTCGTGCAGACCGACGCAGCCATGACTGGTGTTGCTGCTGCCGAAGACCGACGTCGAGGCCCAGTAGTTGCCGTGGATGAAGGTGCCGGAGGTGGTCAGGCGCTGGGCGTGCGGGACGTCCTTGATGTCGTACTCGTCGCCGAGGCCGACGGTCGAGGACTCCATCCGGGTCTGCTTGAACCGCTCGCTGATCACCATGATCCCGGACCAGGTGGTGTGGTCGGCGTCGCCGCCGCTGACCGGATAGGTGGCCAGGGTCGCACCCTCCCGTTCGACGGTCATCGTCCTCTTCGCCAGGTCGACCGTGCTGATCTGGAGGCGGCCGATGTGGAAGGTGACGTCCTTGGACTGCGTGCCGTAGACGCCGTCCGTACCCTCGACGTCCTTGAGGCGCAGGCTCAGCGTGATCTTCGTGCCCGCGGCCCAGTACTCCTCGGGCCGGAAGTCGAGCCGGGTGTCACTGAACCAGTGGCCCGCCACCTCGACCGCGGGCTCCGCCGTCACCGTGATCGCCTTCTCGACGGCGGCCCGATCCCGCACCGCCTTGGTGAAGTTGATCGACACAGGCATGCCGACGCCGGAGGTCGCATTCGCCTCGGGCGTGAAATAGCCCACGAAGGTCTCGCCGGGGGACTTGGTGACGAAGGTCGAGGTGTGCTCGTCGGCCCCCGATGCCTTCGCTGTGACCGTGTATGCGGTGCCCGAATACGGATTCTTGGCGGAAGTCCATTTCGTACGGGCGTCGTTGAGGGAACCGGCCAGGGTGGAATTGTCGTTGCCGGTGACCTTGACGCTCGACAGGGTGCCGTTCGCCACGGCGACCTCGACCGGGCTCGTGAAGTCGGCCTTCTTCGTGCCGTCGGCGGGCGTCACTGTGAAGGTCGGCGTCTTGGCCTTGGCCTTTGTGCTCCCGGCGGCCGTCGCCGTCGCGCCCGCTCCCTCCGATGCGTCGGCCGAGGCGCCGCACCCCGTCAGGGCGACGGCCGGTACGGCGGCACCGAGCAGGGCGAGAAGTCCGCGCCGGGACCACGCGGGCCGGTCGGACCGGTTGGATATCTGAGGGACGCCCACGGCACGCCTTTCATAGATCACCACCACTGCTCGGTGATCCTGCGCCGCTTCCCTGGGTTGAATCTTTGAATCAGAGGAGCCCCACCTGAGATTCCTGTGAAGACACTCTGAGAGACGGCCGGAACCACGGTTGTCCGGTGCCCTGTGAGGGTGAGCAGAGTATGAGCAGCCGACCGGCGCCCTGAGTTTCCGGTGAGATCCCCGCACCGGCAGCCGTTTTCCACCTCACCGGTCGCCGTAGTGAAGAAGGAGTTCCGCTTACCGAGCCCGCGGCTGACCCCGCCGGAGGTATCTGTGATTCCAGCCCGCAAGCGGCACACCGTGGCCATCGTCGGAGCCGGCGCCGCCGGCACGCTGACGGCCGTGCAGCTGTGTGAGACGGCGGCGCGCCGCCGGGTGCCCTTCGACCTCGTCCTGGTCGACCCCGCCCCGGAGGCCGGGCGCGGCAGCGCGTACGCCACCCCCGACCCCCGGCACCGCCTGAACGTGCCCGCGAGCGGCATGAGCTGCTACCCCGACGACCCCGGACACTTCACCCGCTGGCTGTGCCGGCACGGCGAAGCCGACGTCAGAGGTGCCGACTTCGCCACCCGCTACCGGTACGGCGCCTACCTGGCCGACGCGCTGGCCCAGGCGATCATCCGCGCCCACGGCACTGTCGCCGTAGGCCGGCTGCGGACCCGGGCGCAGAGCTGTACGGGCACCCCCGAAGGCGGAGTGGAGTTCCAACTCGCCGACGGGGGACGCCTGAGGGCCGACAGCGCGGTGCTCGCCACCGGGCCCGCGGCCACGCGCGGCGACTGGGCCCCGCCCGGACTGCGTACGTCCGAGCGCTTCATACCGTCCCCTTGGGCGCCCGGCGCCCTCGACGGACCGCTCGCCGACACCGCCGACGTGCTGCTGGTCGGCACGGGCCTCACGGCGGTGGACCTGGCCCTGAGCCTCGACCGGCCCGGGCGCACCGTGCACGCCGCCTCCCGCAACGGCCTGCTGCCGCAACCGCACGCGCTCAGCCCCGCCGAGGCGATGGCCGCCCCCGAAGGGCTGGACGCGCCGTCGCTCTCCGCGCTGCGCAGGGCCGTCTACCGGCACATCGGCCGCGCCGTCCGCACCCGCGGTGACTGGCGCCCCGCGCTCGACAGCCTGCGGCCTCACACCGCGCGGCTGTGGCGCAGCCTCACTCCCGAGGAGCGGGCCGCGTTCCTGGAGCGCGAGGGCGCCCTGTGGAACACCCACCGCCATCGGATGGCGCCCCTGACGGCCGAGTCGGTGGCCCGCGCTCGCACGTCCCGGCGACTGCGCGTGCACGCCGGCGCGGTCACGAACGCCGCCGTGCGGGAGGACGGCCAGGTGCTGGTCACCCTCTCCAATCGCCTTGAAATCCAAGCGGGTTGGGTGATCGACTGCACGGGGCCCGGCCCACGACCCGAAGACCCCTTGTGGCGTTCGCTGTTCGACTCCGGTGCGGCCGTTCCCGGCCCCCTGGGCCTCGGCGTCGCGACCCGCGAAGGCCGTCTCCTCGACGCCGAAGGCCGTGCCGAACGCCCGCTGTTCACGCTCGGCGCCCCGCGCCGCGGCGAGCTGTGGGAGACCACCGCCGTCCCGGAGATCCGCGTCCAAGCCGCGGCGCTGGCCCAGGAGTTGCTCGCGCCCCTGTCGCGGAGGCGACGTACCGCGCGCCGCGGTCCCGTCGACGCGCACGGGCTCGCCCTGTCCACCCACGCCGAAGCGGCCGCCGCCTACCGCACCGGACTCGACCGGGTCCTCAAGGTCAGGGCCGGTGCCGAGGACGCCTTCGGGCGCGCCGTCGCTCTCGATCCCGGCTTCGCGCTCGGGCACGCCGCGCTCGCCCTGCTCGGTCATGAGTGCGGCGCCGGCGTCGACGTGCCGAGGGCGCTGGCGGACGCGCAGCGCTCGGCGCGGGAACGGGCCGACGAGCGGGAGCGGTCCTTCGTGGACGTCGTCACCCGCCGCGTCCAGGGCGATGCGGCGGACGGGGGTGCCGGCGCGCTGCTCGGGCACCTCGCCGCGCATCCCGCCGACGCGCTCGCGCTCGCCACCGCCGTGCCCACCATCGCCTTCTCCGGCATCAACGACCTCGACGACGCCTACGCGCTGCGCCTGGTCGAGCGCACCTCGCCCGCGTACGACGGGCACTGGTTCCACACCTCGCTCCTAGCCTTCCTTCGCCAGGGACAGGGCCGCTTCCACGAGGCCGCCGAACTGGCCCACCGCGCCCTGGCCGCCGAACCCGCCGCCGGGCACGCCGTGCACGCGCTCGCCCACGTCCACTACGAGTCCGGCGCGCACCGGGCGGGCCGTGACTGGCTCGACGCCTGGGTGTCCGGGCAGGGCCGGGGCGCCGTGCACCGGGCGCACTTCTCGTGGCACATCGCCTTGCACGAGCTGGCGCTGGACGACCCCGCCGCCGTACGCAGGCGGTGGTTCGCGCAGCTCGCGCCGGGGCGGGTGAGCGGGGTGCGGGCCCTGGTCGACTCGGGGTCGCTGCTGTGGCGGGCCCGGCTGAGCGACAGCTGGCGGGGGCCGATGCCCGCAGCGGACGTCCTGGACACGGTGGCGCGCGACGTCGTGGAGCGACCCGCGACCGCGTTCACCGCCCTGCATGCGGCGGTCGCCCTCGCCGCCGCCGGGGACCTCGCGGCGCTGCGCCGTCTGCGTGACCACGCCGCCGGGGCCGACCCCGTACAGCGCGAGGTCATCGTCCCGCTGTGCGAGGCCTTCGCCGCCGTCGTCGAGGAACGGTTCCACGAAGCCGCCCGCGGCCTCGACCGCCTCCTGCCCGTGCTCCGCAGGGTCGGCGGCAGCGCGGCCCAGCGCGAGGTCGTCGAGGAGACCCTGCTGTACGCCCTTGTCGCGGCGGGCCGTTGCGACGCGGCCCGGCGCCTGCTGGACGCCCGCCTCGACCGCGGCGCGTCCCCCCGGGACCGACGGCTGCTCGCCGCGCTGCCCGGTTGAGCGGGCCGGGTTCTGCGGTGCCACTCTCGCGCTGGGGCCGCCAGGACCAGTTCCTGGTGGTCGGCGACTTCGGTTTCCGGGTGTAGCGCGATGGAGTCCCGCGTCCCCCGGGGCCGACGGCTGCTCGCCGCGCTGCCTGGTTGAGTGGGCCGGGTTCTGCGGTGCCACCCTCGCGCTGAGGCCGCCAGGGACCAGTTCCTGGTGGTCGGCGATCTCGGTTTCCGGGTGTAGCGCGATGGAGTCCCGCGTCCCCCGGGACCGACGGCTGCTCGCCGCGCTGCCTGGTTGAGTGGGCCGGGTCCTGCGGTGCCACCCTCGCGCTGAGGCCGCCAGGGACCAGTTCCTGGTGGTCGGCGACCTCGGTTTCCGGGTGTACCACGCTGGAGTCCCTTCGGGCCCCCGGGACCGACGGCTGCTCGCCGCGCTGCCCGGTTGAGTGGGCCGGGTTCTGGTCCTGCTGTGCGACGGAGTCCTCACCGATGGGAGGGGTGTGCCCGGTGCTCTAAGACCGTGGCTGGACCGGGGTGTGCGGCTGCCACCCCAGCGCTCGGGATATCCCGCGCGCCGCCAGCCGCACCGCCGGGACCAACACCGCTACCTGGGCGTCGACTTGGGGTACCACCACCGACACGGCCGCGACGACCGTCCCGTCCGCGCCGCGCACCGGGGCGGCCACCGACAGGGCATCGTCGGTGACCTGACGACTGCTCACCGCCACGCCCGCGCGTCGTACTTCGGCGAGGACGCGGCGCAGGCGGACCGGATCGGTGAGGGTGTAGGGCGTGAAGGCGGCCAACGGGCGCTCGCAGTAGGCGCCTTGGAATGCCGCGTCGCTGTGCGCGAGGAGCGCGAGCCCCACACCCGTCGCGTGCAGTGGCCAGCGGGCGCCCACCTGGATGCGGACGCCGACCGCCGTGCGTCCGGAGATCCACTCGATGTAGACGACCTCGCAGCCGTCGCGGACGGCCAGCTGCACGTTCTCGTGCGTCGCTTCGTACAGGTCTTCCAGGTACGGCAGGGCGATCTGCCGGAGCGCGAGGCCGCGCGGGGCGAGTGCCGCGATCTCCCAGAGGCGCAGGCCCACGTGGTAGACGCCGCCCTCGTCCCGCTCCAGGGCGCCCCACTCGGTGAGCGCGCCCACCAGCCGGTGCGCGGTGGTGAGGGTGAGTCCGGCGCGGCTGCTGATGTCGGTCAGGCACAGCGCCGTGTGCTCGTGGTCGAAGGCGGCGAGCACGGCGAGGAGGCGGTCGGGCGCGGACAGGGCGGTCATGAGTTCAGTTCGGTGTCCGCGACCCGTTGCAGGAGCGTGTGCAGGGCGTCCCGCTCGGCGGGGGCCAGGGGCCCGAGCAGATCGTTGGTGACGCGCAGGCCCGCCTCGTCGGTGTCGCGCAGGAAGGCCCGGCCGTCCTGGGTGAGCACGACGATCCGGCTGCGGCGATCGTCCGGCGAAGGGCGGCGCTCGGCGAAACCGAGCTTCTCGAGGTCGTCGACGAGTCCGACGATCGCGCTCGGGTCGTAGCCGAGCCGTGAGCTCAGCTCCCGCTGGAGCGCGCCCTCGGTGGTGGCCAGGAAGCGCAGCAGGGCGTAGTGGCGCAGCCGTAGCCCCGATTCCTGGAGAAAGGCGTTGAACAGCTGCCCCGAGCGCAGCCCCAGGCGGTACAGCAGATAGCCGGTGTCCGCGTGCAGTGCGCGCATCCAAGGCTCCCGGGCGTCGATGGGGGCAGGGCCCTCGGCATGATCTGTGGCGCGCTGCTGGCCTGCGATGACGGGCTCCCTGGGCCGGGCCCCGGCGGGGGGCGATACGTACGTGTTCCGCACAGCATGCCGCACAGACGGGTCAGCAACAACTATTGACGGCAACAATGATTGTCCTTAGCTTCGATCTCGTTGGTTCCTGCCCTCCGCAGGTGATCCGTTTCTCGAAGGGACCCCGTCGTGCCCAGCATCGATCTCACCGGCAAGGTCGCCGTAGTCACCGGCTCGGGCCGTGGCCTCGGCCTGGCCTACGCGTACGCTCTCGCCGCCGCCGGAGCCCGCGTGGTCGTCAACGACGTGGACGAGGCCGTCGCCGAGCAAGCCGTCAAGGCGATCACCGAGGCGGGCGGCGCCGCCGTGGCCGAGGTGGTCCCCGTCGGCACAAGCGAGGCCGCGGATCGCCTGGTCAATCGCGCCGTGGAGGAGTTCGGACGGCTCGACATCCTGGTCACCAACGCGGGCATCCTGCGGGACAAGGTCCTGTGGAAGATGACCGACGACGATTTCGACGCGGTGATCACCACGCACCTCAAGGGCACCTTCACCTGCGCCCGCGCCGCCGCCGTACGCATGCGCGAGCAGGGCGAGGGCGGCAGCCTGATCCTGGTCGGCTCGCCGGCCGGACAGCGCGGCAACTTCGGTCAGACGAACTACGCCGCCGCGAAAGCGGGCATCGCCGCCATGGCCCGTACCTGGTCGATGGAGCTGGGCCGCGCCGGCATCACCGTCAACGCGATCGTGCCGGTCGCGGCGACCGCCATGACCGAGACCATCCCGGCGTTCGCCCCCTACATCGAGGCCATGCGCGACGGCGAGCCGCTCCCGGACTTCCTCCGCAAGGGCGAGGGCTTCGGCACCCCCGAGGACTGCGCCGCCCTCGTCCCGTTCCTCGCCTCCGACGCGGCCCGCGGGGTCACCGGTCAGGCCATCGGCATCGGCGGCGACAAGGTGGCACTCTGGTCGCATCCGCAGGAGATCAAGGCGGCGTACGCGGACGGCGGCTGGACCCCGGACGCGCTCTGCGACGTCTGGGCCACCTCCCTCGGCGCCGAACCGCAGACCGTCGGGATCCCCGCGCCGAAGCTCCCGGAGGCGTGATGGACATCAGCGAACTCGTCGCGATCGACGTCCACACCCACGCAGAGGTGTCCTCCAAGGGCCACTCCTCGCTCGACGACGATCTGCACGACGCCTCCAGCGCCTACTTCAAGGTCGAGGGCAAGCGGAAGCCGACTCTGGAGGAGACGGCCGCCTACTACCGCGAGCGGAAGATGGCCGCCGTGATCTTCACGGTGGACGCCGAATCCGCCACCGGCACCGCGCCCGTCCCGAACGAGGAGGTCGCCGAGGCGGCCGCCGCCAACCCGGACGTCCTGATCCCGTTCGCCTCCATCGACCCCTTCCGCGGCAAGGCCGGGGTCAGGCAGGCCCGCCGTCTGGTCGAGGAGTACGGGGTGAAGGGCTTCAAGTTCCACCCCAGCATCCAGGCCTTCTTCCCCAACGACCGGTCGGTGGCGTACGACCTGTACGAGGTGATCGAGGAGACCGGCACCATCGCCCTCTTCCACACCGGGCAGACGGGGATCGGCGCAGGTGTGCCCGGCGGGGGCGGAATCCGGCTCAAGTACTCCAACCCGCTGCACGTGGACGACGTCGCCGCTGACTTCCCGCATCTGAAGATCATCCTGGCGCATCCGTCCTTCCCCTGGCAGGACGAGGCGCTCGCGGTCGCCACCCACAAGCCGGGCGTCCACATCGACCTGTCCGGCTGGTCACCGAAGTACTTCCCGCCGCAGCTCGTGCAGTACGCCAACACGCTGCTGAAGGACAAGGTCCTCTTCGGCTCCGACTATCCCGTCCTCACCCCGGACCGCTGGCTCGCCGACTTCGAGAAGCTGCCGATCAAGGACGAGGTCAAGCCGAAGATCCTCAAGGAGAACGCCGCCCGTCTGCTCGGGCTCACGCCGTAAGGGGCCTCAGATGCGCAACGAGGGACTGGGCTCATGGCCCGCACGCCGGGCCCGCAAGACCCCGCACCGCACCGCCCTGATCCACGGCGACAGCAGCGTCAGCTACGCCGAGCTGTACACCCGTACGACCCGCCTCGCGCAGGCCCTGCGCGCGCTGGGCCTGCGCCGCGGCGACCGGATCGCCTATCTCGGCCCCAACCACCCGGCCTACCTCGAAACCCTCTTCGCGGCGGGCGCCCTGGGCGCGGTCTTCGTGCCGCTCAACCCGCGCCTCGCCGGGCCCGAGATCGCCTACCAACTGGGCGACTCGGGAGCCAGGGCGCTGGTGTACGCACCGACGCTGGCGGGGCTCGTCGCGGGTCTGCCGGGCAGTACCGATGTACGTACGTTCGTCGAAGTCGGCGCCCGCTACGAGGAGTTGATCGCCGGGGCCTCCGACGAACCGGTCGACCAGCCCGTCACCGCCGACGACACCTGCATCATCATGTACACCTCGGGCACCACGGGCCGCCCCAAGGGCGCGATGCTCACCCACGGCAACCTGACCTGGAACGCGGTCAACGTCCTCGTCGACCACGACCTGATCGCCGACGAACGCGCCCTGGTCTGCGCCCCGTTGTTCCACACCGCGGGTCTGAACATGCTCACTTTGCCGGTGCTCCTCAAGGGCGGCACCTGCGTCCTGGTCGAGTCCTTCGACCCGGCGGCCACCTTCGACCTCGTCGAACAGCACCGGATCACCTTCATGTTCGGCGTGCCGACGATGTTCGACCAGGTGGCCCGCCATCCCCGCTGGGCCGACGCCGACCTGTCCTCGCTGCGCATCCTCACCTGCGGCGGCTCACCCGTGCCGACCCCGCTCATCGCCGCCTACCAGGAGCGCGGGCTCACCTTCCTGCAGGGCTACGGCATGACGGAGGCCGCGCCCGGCACCCTCTTCCTCGACGCGGAACACGCGGTCGGCAAGGCGGGTTCGGCGGGAGTGCCGCACTTCTTCAGCGATGTACGGGTCGTACGGCCCGACTTCACGCCGGTCGACATCGGGGAGACCGGCGAGGTGGTCGTCCGCGGACCGCATGTCATGCCCGGCTACTGGGGGCTGCCCGACGAGACGGCCGCCGTCTTCGCCGACGGCTGGTTTCGCAGCGGTGACGCCGCGAAGATCGACGAGGACGGCTATGTCTTCATCGTCGACCGCATCAAGGACATGATCATCTCGGGCGGCGAGAACATCTACCCCGCCGAGATCGAGGACCTCCTCCTCGCCCATCCCGACATCGTCGAATGCGCCGTCATCGGCGTCGCCGACGACAAGTGGGGCGAGGTGCCGCGCGCAGTCGTCGTCGCCCGCGAGGGAGCCGACCTCGACCCCGACGCCGTCCTCGCGTCGCTCGCCGGGCGCCTCGCCAAGTACAAGATCCCCAAGTCGGTCGTGGTCGCGGACGAGTTGCCGCGCACCGCCTCCGGCAAGCTCCTCAAGTCCCGTGTCCGTACGCGCTACGGCAACCAGTAAGGAACCCCATGAGCATCACCGTCAACGGCCTCGACGAACTCAAGAAGCTCGCCGGCAGTGACCTCGGCACCAGCGAGTGGATCGAGGTCACCCAGGAGCGGATCAACACCTTCGCCGACGCGACCGGCGACCACCAGTGGATCCACGTCGACCCGGAGAAGGCGGCCCAGGGCCCCTTCGGCGCACCCATCGCGCACGGCTATCTCACGCTCTCCCTCTTCGTCCCGCTCTTCACCGAGCTGCTGGAGGTCGACGGCGTGTCGACGAAGGTCAACTACGGCCTCAACAAGGTGCGTTTCCCCTCGCCGGTGAAGGTCGGCTCGCGGATCCGGCTGGTCGCGAAGCTCGCCTCGGTCGAGGACGTGCCGGGCGGGGTCCAGATCGCCGTCGACGGCACGATAGAGATCGACGGCGGCGGGAAGCCCGCCGCCGTCCTGCAGAGCCTGTCGCGGTTCTACGCCTGACCCTTTTGTCTCTGCTGATTCACTTCTGCTGAATTACCTCTGCTGATACGAGTAGACCGTCGTCGCGAGGACGCACGCGCCGGGCTGGATGACCTCCACGCGCAGCGTCCCGCGTACGACGTCGTAGTCCACGCCCTCGGCCTCGTACGTCCCGGCCGTGCACAGGCTGCGCTGCGGCACGGCGAAGAGGCTCGTGACGTGACCCGTGACCGGCCGGCCGTCCAACTGATGCTCCAAGTCCACCTGGAGCACCGGCCGGTCCTCGGGAAACAGGGTGCGGGAGCCGTCGTCCGAGACGCATGCCAGCCGGGTCGCGGTCACGAAGTCGCAGCTCTGGATATCGCGCACCGGCGTGTCGAGCGTGATCTGCCAGGCCTCGTTCAGCGCCCCGCCCTTCGGCGGCGTGGACGGGTTGAGCAGGGGCGCGGGGAAGACCTGGAGCCGGTTCTGGTCGCCCCACTCGCCCGACACCAGCCACTGGCCGTCGGGTGAGACGGTGGCGAAGGAGTTGTTCAGCTTCTCGCCCGGGTCGAGCCGGTGGACGTACTCGTAGCGCTTACCGGCCGGCGTGGTGACGGCGAACATCTTCGATGTCGCCGAGTCCGAGCCCTGATAGGCGTCGAACACGTAGCCCTGGGCGATGTCCGGGTCGCCCACATGGTTCCAGCCCTCGATGCGCGGACCGAGCGGGATGGTGCCGAGTCCGCGATACAGCAGCGAACCGTCCGCCCGGCTCGCCAGCCCCTCGCCGCCGCTCAGCGAGTCGACGTACGCCGTGCCGGTCTCGGTCCAGCGCGGCTCACCGGCGACGGCGGTCGACGTACCCATGCCGCCCGCGAATGCTGCTAACAGACAGGCCGCAGCGAGGAACTGACGTCTCATCGGGCACCTTCCACATCGACGAAAACCGGGTTCGCATAGAACCATGTATCGACCCACGGGTCACCGTTTCCGGGCACGTGGGGGATCGGCCCGTGCGGGTCGACCGAGGCGCCGAGATACCCGGTGCCACTGCGGTTGCCGTCGCTGCCGCGCAGCCGGACGTAGAAGGACTCGTCGCCGGCTGCCAGGGGGATGCGCAGGATGTACGTCCCCTTCCGGCCCGTCACGTCCACAGTGCGCACGACCTTGGTGTCGGGCGCCCGCCAGTCGTCGCGGTCGGCCGCCGGGCCGGTCACCGCCCCGCGGATCACGTCGACATGCGCCAACTCGGCAAGAATCCCATGCGGGTTGGGGTGCGAGGCGGTCGTCACGGTGACGGACAGGGAGAGGTTCTCGCCCTTGCGGACGCGTATCCGGCCGCCCATGGTGACGCCCCCACCGTGGTCGCAGTCCCGCTTCAGGCGGACGCCGAGTCCGTCCAGCAGATGCCCGTGGTCGAGCCAGACCCGGCCCGCGCGCAGTCCCGCCATCAGCGCGCGGTAGCCGTAGCCGGTCACGCCCACGTGTGTACGGCTGAACCGGCCGGGCCAGAAGTCGCCGCCCGGCTGCTGGGTGTCGGTGTTCACCGCCTCACGCGTGGCCGCCCGGGCCGTCCCGGGGAGCGCCACCGTGGTGGTGGCCGCCGCGCCGATCAGCGCCGTGGCCCGTAGGAAGGTGCGTCTGCCGGCACCGGCCTGCTCGGCCTCCGTCTGGGCATGCGAAGTACACACGTCTGCTCCGTCAAAGAGGTGGGGTGCGAGTGAGGTCAGAGCACGCGCAGGGTCCGGTACCAGTGGTGGGTGCCCGGCGCGATGAGGTACTCGGGTGAGGTGTCGGGGCCGCAGGACGCGGTGCCCAGGCCCCGGTGCGCGGCGTCGATGTGCACGACACAGCCGGGCCGCGGCACCAGCTCGTCATGGTGGGTGGCGGCGGCCAGGTCCTCGGCCCGGTACCGGGTCACGGACACCTGGCGCGGTTCGTCCAGCGCGACCGAGAGGCCCGTCGCGTCGGGCGCCGACAGCGTGAAGTGCCGTACGGCGTGGCGTCCGCCACTTTCCTGCGGGCGCAGATACGGGGTGAACAACTCGTCGACGGCGACGGAGTGGTGCCCCACGGGCGCGCCGCTGCCGCGGTCCGGATACGACTCCCAGGGGCCCTGCCCGTACCACTCCAGGACATCCAGCCCGGGGACGGTCTCGAATGCACATCCCACCCGCGCCACATCGTCGAGCCCGTCCGGCAGCTCGGCCGACTCCTCGACCCGCACCCCGCCCGCGACGCGCGTGACAACCTGCTGGTGGCGCACGACGCCCGCCCAGGTGTCGTACTCGGCCAGCACAGTGACGCGTCCGTCCTCCCGCCGCACCCCGACGACCTTGCGTACGAGCGTGTCGAGCCCCCAGGCCCGCCAGCGCTCCGCCATGCCGCCCAGTTCGTCGTTGTCGGTCGGGGCGCGCCACAGTGAGAGCACCGGTGAGGCGGTGAGCAGGGGGTGGACGAGGAGCCCCTCCTCGTCGACCTCTACGGGCGGGCCGTCCGCGGTCATCGGAGCCACGGAAGCGGACCGCAGCTGGACCTGCGGCACGCACACCTCCGTGCCGCGCGGCGCCCACGCCTCGTCGTCGGCCGTCGTCACGCGCAGCGTCAGCCATGCCTCGCCGCCGTCCTCGGGCAGGTCGAAGGGGAGCGGCAGGGAGGCCGACTGGCCCGGTCGTACGTCGGGCAGCTCGGCCGGAGCCGTCAGAGTGCCGCCGTCCGCGAGGGACAGCGCCCACTCGGCGGCCAGCCACTCCAGGCCGCGGAAGTGCTGGCGGTTGGCGACCCCGAGCTCGCCGCCGCGTAGGACAGCCGTACCGGCGCCGCGATCTCCCGGTGCTCGTACATCACCGGCTTCGGCGTGCGGTCGGGGAAGACGATCCCGTCGGCGATGAACGCGCCGTCGTGGATCGTCTCGCCGAAGTCCCCGCCGTACGCCCAGCGGTGGCCCGGCGCCGCGACACCGTTGTCATACAGCCCGGCGCCACCGCGCCCGGCCGGTCTTCCGTCGTTCACGCGTTGCAGAATGCCGTGGTCCCAGAACTCCCAGATGAAACCGTCCTGCAGCCCCGGGGCTGACTCGATGGCGGCCCAGTGGTCGGCGAGCGTGCCGTTGCTGTTGCCCATGGCGTGTGAGTACTCGCACTGGATGAGCGGTTTGGTCTGCGTGCCGGAAAGGGCGTGCGCGACACAGTCCTCGATGGGCGCGTACATGGGGCAGGCGATGTCGGAGGCGACGGTCTGATCGGCCCAGTCGAGCTTGGCCGCGCCCTCGTACTGGAGGGGCCGGGTCGGGTCGTGGCGGCGGACCCATCCCGCCGCCGCGTCGTGGTTCGCGCCGTAGTCGGACTCGTTGCCCAGAGACCAGATGACGACCGACGGATGATTCATGTCCCGTAGCACCATCCGCGAGACCCGGTCCACGAAGGCGGCCGTGTAACGCGGATCGTCGGCGATCTCGTGAGCGTGGTCGTGCGCCTCGATGTTCGCCTCGTCGACGACGTAGAAGCCGAGCTCGTCGGCGAGATCGAGCAGCCCGGGGTCATTGGGGTAGTGCGCGGTGCGAATGGCGTTGAACCCGAACCGCTTCAGCAGCTCCAGGTCCGCCCGCATCTCCGCGTACGACACGGTCCGTCCCGTCAGCGGATGGAAGTCGTGTCGGTTGACGCCCCGGATGTAGATCCGCTCACCGTTGAGGAGCAGGTCCCGGCCGCGGATCTCGACCTCGCGGAAGCCGACGCGGTGGTGCGAGGCGTCGGCAACCGAGCCGTCGGCGCGGTGCAGTCGTACGGTCAGGTCGTACAGGTCGGGCGTCTCTGCCGTCCAGGGGCGGACATCGCGTACGACGGTGCCCAGCCGTGCCTCGCCGAGGAAGTCGGAGACGCGGCCGTCCTCCTCGTTGAAGCGGTCGAACTCCGTGTCGTGGACGAGGAGTTGGCCGTCCAGCTCTCCGGTGACGTACCAACCGGGAGGCAGGGCGCCCGCCGTGTGCCGCACCCGGCAGTCCACCCGCAGTTCGCCGTCGAGCCGTGCGCCCACCCTCACGTCGCGGGGGTCGACGGGAAGAGCACCGAGTCGACGAAGCCCTGGGCCTGGTTGCCCGCGTCGAGCATCCAGGTGATCATCTCGAAGGCCTTCTCCGGCTCCCGGCACGCCTTGGTGATCGCCAGGAACGAGCCGCCGATGTTGGAAGGGCCGCCCGGACAGCTCGCCACCCGCCACTTGCCCTTGGTCTTCGGCGTGTTGAGCTTGATGTCGCCGGCCGCCCAGGAGGCGTTCAGCTGGCTGGGCAGCAGGCCCCGCTCGGTGGCCGATATGTTGTCGGGCGTCCCGTTGACGATCTTCGAGACCAGTCCGCGACGGGTGGCCTCGACCGCGCGGTCCCAGGCGGTGCGCACATGCTCCTGGTCCCCGATGAAGTGCCGGTCCTTGTCGACGAACCGCTTGGTCGACTGGTTGACCGAGATGCCGTAGATGCTGAGGGCGTCGGTCAGGATGAACGCGCCGGGGAGGCGCTTCTTGAGCTGCTCACCGGCCGCGATGAACTTCTCCCAGGTGTCCAGCTCCTTGGAGACGTCGCCCGGCTCGTGCGGCAGTCCGGCCTTCTCGAAGACGGCCGGCTGGTAGTAGTGCGCGACCGGCCCGCAGTCGATGGGGAAGCCCACCATCGAGCCGTCCTCGGCGATGCCCTCGTCCCACTTCCAGGGCAGTACTGGTCCTTGAGCTTGTCGGCGCCGAGTGTGCGCAGGTCCACGAACTGGTCGGAGTTCGGCAGGTACGAGGCCATGTCCTCGCCCTTGAGCCCGGCGATGTCCGGGATGTGGGCGCGTCCGGTCATCGTGGTCATCAGCTTCGAGCGGTAGTAGCCGCCGATCTGAATGGCCTGGAGGTTCACCGCGTTGTCGTAGCGGGCCCTGGCGTCCTGGGCGACCTTCGGGCTCAGCCCGCCGCTCCAGTACCACAGGACCATGTTCCGGCCGGTGGAACCGGTCGGAACGGCACAGCCGGTCGCCAGGCCGCCGAGCGCCGTGGCGGCCGAACCGGCCAGGCCCGCGCGTAGCAGGCCTCTTCGTGAGAGCCGCACAGCTCCCACCGCCTTTCGGATCTTTGAGTTCGGGGTGCGGATCATTGGGGGGTGACGGGTGCGTAGCGGACGGGCGGGCCGGGGTCCGCCGGAAGGCGGTCGGCCAGGAAGCCGTACGCGCCGCGCAGTTCGGGATCCTCGAGGGAGTGCCACCACCGGTGGACGCCGTACCAGCCGGGTGCAGCGAGGGCGCCGCCGTGCCGCTGTACGGAGAGCCCGGCGGCCAGGACCGCGAAGCGCAGCCGCTCCTGAAGCGGCCAGCCGCCGAGCGAGGCCGCGACGAAGCTCGCGCCGAAGACGTCCCCGGCGCCCGTCGCGTCCAGGACATCGATGTCCAGGGCGGGCACATCGGCGTACTCGCCGGTCGTCTGGTCCACGGCGACCGCGCCGTCGCCGCCGCGCGTGACGACCGCGACCGGCACCAGTTCGCAGAGCGTCCCGAGCGCGGCGAGCGCGCTGTCGGTGCGCGTGTACGCCATCGCCTCGGTCTCGTTGGGGAGGAAGGCGTGGCACAGGGAGAGCTGGTCCAGGAGGTCGGTGGACCACTGCTGGGTGGGGTCCCAGCCGACGTCGGCGTAGATCTGGGTGCCGTTCGCGGCGGCTTTGGCGAGCCAGGCGCGCGGTTCGGCCTCGATGTGTACGAGGGCGGTTCGTGCGGCGGGCGGGTCGCCCATCAGAACGTCCTGCGAGTAGGGGGTTCTTGGCCGTGGGTGACCAGGGCGCGGTCCTGACCGTACGCCAGCGAGACGGTGACGGGGGTGTGCCAGCCGTTCGCGGTACGGGAGAGCGAGAGGTCGATGCCCTCCTGGCCGGCAAGGACGCTGCGGCAGTACGAGCCGTAGGCGTCGTCGCCGAACACCGTGGCCAGGGAGGTGCGCAGACCGTAGCGGGAGGCCGCGACGGCCAGGTTGGCGATGCCGCCGGGGCTCACGCCCATGCCCTCGGTACAGATCTCCTGGCCCGGCGTCGGCGGCTTGCCCAGTCCGGTCAGGACGAGGTCGTAGAAGAGCAGCCCGGTCAGCAGGACATCGGGCCGTTCGTCGCCCACGGGCTCTTCCTCTCGTCAAAAGTCTGCAAGCGGTGCACAGGATCGTGCGCGCCTCGGAGGAATTTGGCAAGGGTCGAGCAGAACTGAGCATAGAAATGATTGAGAATGACGAGTAGTGTTCATGGCGTGCTGGCAGAGCGACGACATCAACTCATCCTGCGGGCCCTGCGCTCCGGCGGGCCCGCGGCCGTGACCGATCTCTCCGAACAACTGGGCGTGAGCCCGGCCACGGTCCGCCGTGACCTGCTGAAACTCGAGGAGGAGGGCCTGCTGACGCGGGTGCACGGCGGCGCCGTCGTGGACGAGGGCGACCAGCCCTTCGCCGAGGTCGCCGAGGTCCGCGTGCCCGAGAAGGACGCCATAGCCGCGCAGGCCGCGTCGATGATCCAGGACGGCCAGTCCGTGCTGCTGGACATCGGCACCACCGCCTACCGGCTGGCCAGACAGCTGCACGGCCGCCGGATCACCGTGATCACCAGCAATCTCGTCGTCTACGAGGAGCTGGTGGACGACGAGGACATCGAGCTGGTGCTGCTCGGCGGCATGGTCCGCCGCGAGTACCGCTCCCTCGTCGGCTTCCTCACCGAGGACAATCTGCGCCAGCTGCACGCCGACTGGCTCTTCCTCGGCACCAGCGGCGTCCGGCCCGGCGGGCAGGTGATGGACACGACGGTGGTCGAGGTGCCGGTCAAGCGCGCCATGATCAAGGCCGGGGAGCGGGTGGTCCTGCTCGCCGACCGGGCCAAGTTCCCGGGGACGGGCATGGCGAGGGTCTGCGGTCCCGAGGAGCTGGACGTGGTGGTGACCGACGCGCCGGTGGACGCGGTGACGCGTTCCGCGCTGGACGAGGCGGGCGTGCAGGTGGTCGTGACAGGAAAGGTGGAGACGGCGTGAGGCTGACCATTCTGGGCGGCGGCGGATTCCGCGTACCGCTTGTGTACGGGGCGCTCCTCGGGGACCGCGCCGAGGGCCGCGTCACCCGGGTGGTGCTGCACGACCTGGACGCCGGACGGCTCTCCGCCGTGGCCCGCGTGCTGGCCGAGCAGGCGGCGGGCGTCCCCGACGCGCCCGAGGTGACCGTCACCACCGACCTCGACGAGGCGCTGCGCGGCGCCGACTTCGTCTTCTCCGCGATCCGCGTCGGCGGCCTGCAGGGACGCGCGAACGACGAGCGCGTGGCACTCGAGGAAGGCGTGCTGGGCCAGGAGACCGTCGGCGCCGGCGGTATCGCCTACGGCCTGCGCACGGTCCCCGTCGCCGTCGACATCGCCCAGCGCGTGGCCCGCCTCGCCCCCGACGCCTGGGTCATCAACTTCACCAACCCCGCGGGTCTGGTCACCGAGGCCATGTCCCGCCATCTCGGCGACCGCGTGATCGGCATCTGTGACTCACCGGTCGGCCTCGGCCGCCGTATCGCCAAGGTGCTCGGCGCGAACCCGCGCGAGGCGTGGATCGACTACGTCGGCCTCAACCACCTCGGCTGGGTGCGCGGCCTGCGCGTCGCGGGCCGCGACGAACTCCCCCGCCTGCTCGCCGACCCCGAGCTGCTCGGCTCCTTCGAGGAGGGCAAGCTCTTCGGCCCGGAGTGGCTCCAGTCCCTGGGCGCCGTCCCGAACGAGTACCTGCACTACTACTACTTCAACCGGGAAGCCGTCCGCGCCTACCAGGAGGCCGAGAAGACCCGCGGCGCCTTCCTGCGCGACCAACAGGCGCGGTTCTACGAGGAGATGAAGCGCCCGGACGCCGAGGCCCTGACCGCCTGGGACCGTACCCGCGCCGAGCGCGAGGCCACGTACATGGCGGAGAACCGGGACGCGGCCGGCGCGGGCGAACGCGACGCGGACGACCTCTCCGGCGGCTACGAGAAGGTCGCGCTCGCGCTGATGCGGGCCATCGCCCGCGACGAGCGCACCACTCTGATCCTCAACGTCCGCAACCGCGGCACGCTGAGCGTGCTCGACGCGGAGGCCGTCATCGAGGTGCCCTGTCTGGTCGACGCCAACGGCGCGCATCCCGTCGCCGTCGATCCACTGCCGGACCACGCCACCGGACTGGTGTGCGCGGTCAAGGCGGTGGAACGGGAAGTCCTGTCCGCGGCCGAGTCGGGCTCCCACGCGACCGCGGTGAAGGCCTTCGCCCTGCACCCGCTCGTGGACTCCGTAGACGTGGCCCGCCGACTGGTCGACGGCTACACGGCCGTACACCCCGGCCTTGGTTACCTGAAGTAGAGACCGATCGAGGAGACGTACGGCCATGCATGACGAACGCCGCCGCATCGAGGAGCGCGTCGAGCGCGTCCACCGCCAGCGCATCAAGCCGGCGATTTACGCCGCGTCCGTGCCCTTCGACGTCGAGGCCTGGCAGGCGCCCGGTGAACCGGTCGCGTTCGAGGAGGCCGCGGCCGCCTCGTACGAGCCGTTCGCCATGGACACCCCGTGGGGTCCGCCGTGGGGGACCACCTGGTTCAGGATGCGCGGACAGGTCCCGGCCGAGTGGGCGGGCAAGCGCGTCGAGGCCGTCATCGATCTCGGCTTCACCGGCGACTGGCCCGGCAACCAGGCCGAGGCACTCGTCCACCGCGCGGACGGCACGCCGCTGAAGGCGGTCAATCCGCTCAATCAGTACGTGCCGATCGGCAACCCGGCGACCGGCGGCGAGCACATCGACTACCTGGTCGAGGCGGCCTCCAACCCGGACATCCTCGCCCATGACTTCGCGCGCCCGACGCCGCTGGGTGATGTACTGACGGCCGGTGACACGCCGCTCTACACCTTCCGCCGCGCCGACATCGCCGTCCTGGACGAGGAGGTGTGGCACCTCGCTCTGGACATCGAGGTGCTGCGCGAACTGATGGTGGAGCTGGCGGAGCACGATCCCCGGCGCCACGAGATCATGCACGCGCTGGACCGGGCGCTCGACCAGCTGGACCTGGACGACATCTCCGGTTCGGCGGCGGACGTGCGAGCCGCGCTGAAGCCGGTGCTGTCCAAGCCCGCGCACGCCAGCGCCCACACCCTCTCCGGCGTCGGCCACGCCCACATCGACTCCGCCTGGCTGTGGCCGATCCGCGAGACCAAGCGCAAGACCTCCCGCACCTTCTCCAACGTCACCGCGCTCGCCGACGAGTACGAGGAGTTCATCTTCGCCTGCTCGCAGGCCCAGCAGTACGAGTGGGTGCGCGACAACTACCCGCAGGTCTGGGCGCGTATCCAGCAGTCGGTGAAGAAGGGCCAGTGGGCGCCGGTCGGCGGCATGTGGGTCGAGGCCGACGGCAACCTGCCCGGCGGTGAGGCGCTCGCCCGCCAGCTCGTCCACGGCAAGCGGTTCTTCATCGAGCACTTCGGCATCGAGACCAAGGGCGTATGGCTGCCGGACTCCTTCGGCTACAACGCGGCCTACCCGCAGCTCGCCAAGCTCGCCGGCAACGATTGGTTCCTGACCCAGAAGCTCTCCTGGAACCAGACCAACAAACTGCCCCACCACACCTTCTGGTGGGAGGGCATCGACGGCACCCGCATCTTCACCCACTTCCCGCCCGTCGACACCTACAACGCCCGCTTCAGCGGCGTCGAGATGGCCCGTGCCGTGCGCAACTACGCCGACAAGGGCCGGGGAACGCGCTCACTGGCACCCTTCGGCTGGGGCGACGGCGGTGGCGGTCCCACCCGCGAGATCATGGAACGGGCCCGCCGCCTCGCCGACTTGGAAGGCTCGGCGAAGGTCGTCGTCGAACACCCCGACGCCTTCTTCGCCGCCGCCCGCGAGGAGTATCCGGACGCCCCTGTCTGGGTCGGCGAGCTCTACCTCGAGCTGCACCGCGCCACCTACACCTCCCAGGCCCGCACCAAGCAGGGCAACCGCCGCAGCGAACACCGGCTCCGTGAGGCCGAGTTGTGGGCCACGACGGCCGCCCTGAACGCGCCGGGCGGCTACACCTACCCGTACGAGAAGCTCGACCGCCTGTGGAAGACGGTCCTGCTCCACCAGTTCCACGACATCCTGCCGGGCTCGTCGATCGCGTGGGTGCACCGGGAGGCGGAGGCCGAGTACGCGCGGGTGGCGGAGGAGCTGGAGGAGATCACCGCAGCCGCGGTGTCCGCTCTGGGCAGCGGCGGATCCCGCGCTTTCAACACGAGTCCCTACGACCGAGCCGAGGTGGTCCGTACCTCGGCGGGTGTCCCGGTGTACGTGGAAGTGCCGGCGGGCGGAAGCGCTCCGCTCGCGGTCGCCGAGCCCCCTCGCCCCGTGACGGTCACCGGCCGGGTCCTCCAAAACGGCCTTGTGCGGGTCGAGTTGGCCGAAGACGGCACCCTCACCTCCGTCCGCGACCTCACAGCCGACCGCGAAGTCCTCGCCGACAAGGGCAACTTGCTCCGCCTGCACAGCGACCTGCCCAACTACTGGGACGCCTGGGACATCGACAAGCACTACAAGAACCGCTACACGGACCTGCTCGACGCCGAGTCGGTCACGGTCGTCGAGCAGGACCCGCTGCTCGGAGCGATCCGGGTGGAGCGAGCCTTCGGAAAGGGCTCGCGCATCACGCAAACGATCACCGTCCGCGCCGGCAGCCCCCGTATCGACATCGAGACGGAGATCGACTGGCACGAGGCAGAGAAGATCCTCAAGGCCGCCTTCCCGGTGGACGTCAGGGCCCCGCACTCCTCCGCCGAGATCCAGTTCGGCCACGTCCAGCGCCCCACCCACACCAACACCAGCTGGGAGGCGGCCCGCTTCGAGGTGTACGGCCACCGCTGGGTGCACATCGGCGAACCGGGCTACGGCGTCGCGGTCATCAACGACTCGACGTACGGCCACGACGTCTCCCGCACGGTCCGCGAGGACGGAGGTACGACGACGACCATCGGGCTCTCCCTGGTACGGGCCCCGCGCGTGCCCGACCCGGAGGCCGACCAGGGCAGGCACCGCTTCACGTACTCCCTCCTGCCGGGGGCGAGCATCGAGGACGCGGTCGCGGAGGGCTACGCCCTCAACCTGCCCCTGAGGGTGGCCGACGCGCACGGCCCGGCCGAACCCGTCGTCTGCGTCGACGGCGAGGGCGTGACCATCGAGGCCGTCAAGCTCGCCGACGACACCTCCGGCGATGTCGTCGTACGCCTCTACGAGTCCCGGGGCGGCCGCGCCACCGGCACCCTGCGTACCGCCTTCCCGCTCGCCGGGGCTCAGCTGACCGACCTCCTGGAACGCCCCCTGGCGGAGGCGGACACGGACGCAGACGCGGTGCCTCTCGCGCTGCGGCCCTTCGAGGTGCAGACGCTGCGCCTGGCCGTGAAGAAGAGGTGACCGCGCTTCCCACCAAGAATTGAGGAAGCGATAAGAGGCCAGGTCACGGCGGGTTCGGCGCCCGCCGTGACCTCGGCACGGTCTCCTGCGGGACTTCTGGAGTTCGCCGTTCCCCTGACGGCAGGGGCGGTCCGTCGTCGCGGCGGGCCCTGGACGGCGACTGGAGCGACACCATTCAAGTCGGCGGTCCAGCGCGCCCGCCGCGCCGACCCGAGGGTCGAACTGCCGCCCAAGCTCAGGGAGTTGGCTCTTACGTAGGGGTAGCCGGAGGCCTGAGGAGCTCGGCCTCCGCCCGCCCGAGCGTCGCGGGATGGCCGAAGAGTCCGGGCAGACCGCCGGTGTGCACAAAGACGGTGCGCTGCCCCCGTGTGATGTCGCCGCCCTCGACGGCCGCGACCAGCCCCGCCATCGCGCGCCCGGTGTAGACCGGGTCGAGCACGATGCCCTCGGTGCGCGCGGCCAGGGTCAGGGCGCTCATCACCGGCTCAGTGAGCGTGCCATATCCGTCGCCGACCTGGTCGAGACGCAGCCGCAGCGACTGTGGCGCGCACGCGGTGCCGGACAGTTCGGACGTCAGGTCGGCCACGGTGCGGGCCGGGTCGGGGACGGCGCCGACGTGCACGCCCAGGACGCGCGCGGCGCCGAGGTGCGCGACGAGCCCGGCCATCGTGCCGCCCGAGCCGAGCGCGACGACGACGGTCCCCAGGTCCGGTGACTGTTCGAGGAGTTCCCGCGCGCACTCGACATAGCCGCGGGCGCCGAGCGCGCTGGACCCGCCGAAGGGGATCAGCGCCGGGACCTCGCCCCGCGCCCGCACCTCCTCGGCCACCTCCTGAGCCCGGGAGCCGAGCTTCTCGCGGTCGTCCGCCCAGACGACGGTGGCGCCGAAGAGCCCGTCGAGCGCGAGGTTGCCGGAGGCCGACGAGCCGGGGGTCCCCGCGAGCACGAGGACGACGCGGAGCCCGAGCCGGGCGCCCGCCGCGGCGGTCAGCCGCGCGTGGTTGCTCTGCGGCGCGCCGGTGGTCACCAGAACGGTCGCGCCCTCGGCCAGCGCCGCGCCGCACGTCCACTCCAGCTTGCGGATCTTGTTGCCGCCACCGCCCAGACCGGTGAGGTCGTCGCGCTTCACCCACAGGTCGTCGGCGTCCAGGCCGAGGGCGCGGGCCAGCCGGGGAGCGGGTTCGAGCGGGGTGGGCCAGCCGGCCAGGCGGGCGCGCGGCGGGGTGCCGTCCTCGGAGCGTGTGGTGGTCACCGCGGGCCTTTCTGCTGACGCCGGTCTCGCGGGGAGCGTAACGCGATGGGCCGCCCGGACGTCCCGGACGACCCACCGCACTGTCCCGCCGCCGTACTCAGCCCGTGAAGCCGGCTGTGATGGAGGTGAACTGCCAGTTGTTCTGGCTGATGCCGGAGCAGTTGCTCACCACGCCGCCGCCCGGGCAGGGCCGGTCACGGTTGACCGACCAGAAGGCGAGCCGGGCGATGTGGTGGGAGTTCGCCCAGTCGCGGATCTGGGTCCAGATCGCCGGGGTGGTGTTCTCCTGCTGGTCGGACAGACCGTTCATGCCGGAGATGCCGATGTGGGAGTAGGCCGTGGCGTCGTCCCAGCCGAAGGTCGACTTCAGCTTGGTCTTCAGCCCGTCGGCCGCGTTGACCGTGTTGCCGTACATGTCGGAGCCGCCGCCGAAGTCGAACGGCATGATCGTGAAGACGTCGATGTTGGCGTTGAGCGACTGCGCCTGCTCGATGAGACGGTTGCCGTAGTAGGTCGGGCCGGTCGTCGAGGTGCCGAAGGTGACGATCGTCTTCAGGCCGGGGTTGTTGGCCTTGACGGTCTTCAGCGCGGTCAGGATCTTCGCCTGGACGGCCTCGTTCTCGAACTCGTCCGTGTTCTCGATGTCCATGTCGATCGCCTTGAGGCCGTAGGCGTCGATCACCTTCTGCAGGGCGCCGGCGAGCGCGCTCGCCGAGGAGCAGTTGGCGCCGAGCTTGCTGCCCTGCCAGCCACCGAACGACGGCACGATGTCACCGCCGGCCGAGCGGATCTGGTTGATGGCGGTCTGGTCGGCGCCGCCGGCCAGAGGTCGGCTGCCGTCCCAGGCCGGGGTGCAGCCGCCGGAGTCCAGTACGAACGCCATCGTGAACCACTTGACGCCCGTCGCGCTCATCACCGTGCTCGGACTCGGGGGGTCGCCCCAGCCCTCGTACAGGTACGGTGCCGCCTGCTTGAAGCCGGTGCCGCCGCCGCTGCCCGCGTCCGTGGTGACACTCACGGAGTTGGAGGCCGCCGAGGTGTTCCCGGCCGCGTCCCGCGCCTTGACGGTGAACGTGTAGGCGGTGCTCGCCGACAGACCGCTGACCGTCGCGCTCGTCCCCGAGACACTCAGCACCTGGTTCGAACCGCTGTAGATGTCGTACGCGGTGACGCCGACGTTGTCGCTCGACGCGCCCCACGACAGCGACACGCTGGAGGAAGTCTTGCCGGTGGAGGTCAGGTTCGTCGGCGCGGTCGGCGCCTGGGTGTCGGAACCGCCGCCGCCGCCCGGCCCGTCCAGGCTGATGTCGTCGGCGTAGTAGGTGCCCTGCGCGTACCAGCCGTGCACATAGATCTTGGCGCTGGTCTGCGAGGCACTGGTCGTGAAGGACACCTTGAGCTGGCTGTACGCCGACGGGGACGTCGTCCAGTTCGAAGCACCGCCGTCCACGCCCAGGTACACATAGCTGCCGCGCACCCAGCCCGAGAGGCTGTACGTGGTGTTCGGCAGGACCGAGACGGTCTGGCTGCACTGGGCGTTGTCGCTCGAACTCACCGCGCCAGCAAGGGCCTTGGCGCCGCCGTGCACGGGGCTGGAGACGATCGAGCCGAGGTTTCCGGTGCAGGACCAGGGGGAGAGACTGCCCGTTTCGAAGCCGGGGTTGGACAGGATGTTGGCCGCCTGGGCGGTGCCGGGGAGGGCTACCGCCCCGGCCAGGGCCAGGGCGGCGGTGCCGAGCAGAGCGAAGAAGCGATGTCTGGAACGTCTGAGATGTGTGATGCGCACGCGATCTCCCTGGAGAAATGGGGGTGTTCGGGAGTGCTGAGAGGTGCGCAACCAAGTTGGTATGGACCAATCTCGCTGTCAAGACGCTGAGCGGGAATTGGTCCAGACCGGTAGGGGAGGCGGGGTCGGTCAGGCGGGCGCGATGGCCGCCGCTGTGGGCTCCGTGGCCTGAGCGGGCACAGCGGGCAGCGGGGGCGCGGGTGCGTCGGCCCGCTGCTGCGGCAACGACACCGGACGCAGCGGACGGGGACCCGAGACCACCGTGTAGTCCTTCCCGAGGGACGGCGGAACCAGCTCGCCCGTCTCCTCGCCCAGCGCCAACCGCACCGCCGCCCAAGGCGCGTTGACCCCGCACAGAGCGAGCTGGTGCAGGCCGCCCGCCGGACGCGTGTTGACGTCCATCAGGACCGGCTCGTCGCCGTACATCCGGAACTGGATGTTCGTCAGGTAGTGCAGTCCGAAGGCCTCCGCGAGCAGCCGCGCCGGCTTGATCCACGCCGGGTGCACGGTGAACCCGCGCCGGCGCCCGTTCTTGGTGCGCCCCACCGCCATACGCACCCGGCCGTCGGGCCCGGTGAGGCAGTCGACGGACACCTCGGGCTGCTCCAGGCGCGGCATCACCAGCCAGTCCACCGGCTCATCGGCCTCGCGCAGCGCGTCCACGACCAGGTTCAGCGGCACATGAGGGCTGGGAAACCCGTTGAGGTGCGCGAGGGAGAAGGGGGCGCGCGTGATGACGCGGAAGCCCACCCCGCCCGCCCCGGCCGCCGGCTTGAAGCACGCCCTGTGGCCCCCGGCCTCCAGCGCCTCGACCGCCGTGAGCAGCTCCTCCTCGGTGCGCACCCGCCACCACGGAGGCGCCGGCACACCCACCGCCTGGACCGCCTGATATGCGGTGGCCTTGTCCTGGAAGACGGCCACGGCCTCGGCGGGCGGCGCGAGCAACGTCGTACCGACCGCGGCGAACTCGGCGCGCTGTGCCACCACGGCGGCCTGGTGCAGGACCGGCACGAACACGTCGATGGAGCGCCGTGCGCACTGGTCGAGGGCGTACTCGACGTACGCGCGCGGGGACAGGCCCTCCGGCTCCAGCTCAGCGGTGTCGGCGGCGGCCAGCACGGGGGAGTCGGGGTCGCCGTGGGTGGCGTGGATCTCGACCGGGCGGCCCTGCGGATTACTTCGCAGCTGATCCATGAAGAACACGTTCTCCGCGTACGTGCGGTTGAGCCAGACGCGTACGCGGAAACCCATGCAGGCCGCCTTTCACGGTTCGCGGGCACGGCGGAGCGGGCCGAGCCCGGCCAGGGGAGAGGGAGGAACACCAAGCCGCCGTACGCCGAGGAAGGTTCGTGGCGGCCGTGTTGGGGCGATCATAAGGGGCGCGGGACCCCCGCACGGCTACGGGCGTGTTACGGATTCCCGAACGTGGCGCCCGGGCCTCCTTGTCCGCCGGCGCGCCGATGTGTTCTTGTGAGGGCATTCGTTTTCTACGGGGGTGACGAGTGCGGTCGACAGAGGGCGGTCACGGGAACCTGCTGGCCATCAGCGATCTGCACATCGGATACGCCGAGAACCGCGCCCTGGTCGAGCAGATGCGCCCGGAGACGGACGACGACTGGCTCCTGGTGGCCGGTGACATCGGGGAGCTCGTCGCCGACATCCGGTGGACCCTGGAAACGCTCAGCGGCCGTTTCCGCAAGGTGATCTGGGCGCCCGGCAACCACGAGCTGTGGACGCACCCCAAGGACCCCGTGCAGCTGCGGGGCGTCGCCCGCTACGAGCATCTGGTCGCGCTGTGCCGGGAGTTGGGAGTCACGACCCCCGAGGACCCCTACCCCGTCTGGGACGGGCCGGGCGGCCGGGCGGTCGTCGCCCCGCTCTTCCTGCTCTACGACTACTCGTTCCTGCCGCGGGGCTGTGTGACCAAGGCCCAGGGACTCGCGTACGCCCACGAAACCGGAGTGGTCTGCACCGACGAGCACCTGCTCCACCCCGACCCCTACCCGAGCCGTGACGCCTGGTGCCGGGCGCGGGTCACCGAGACCGAGCGCAGGCTCGCCGAGCTGCCCGACGACCTGCCGACCATCCCGGTCAACCACTACCCGCTGGACCGCCACCCGACGGACATCCTGCGCTACCCGGAGTTCGCGATGTGGTGCGGCACCGAGCTGACCGCCGACTGGCACCGCAGGTTCCGTGTCGAGGCCATGGTCTACGGTCATCTCCACATCCCGCGGACCACCTGGCACGAAGGTGTCCGCTTCGAAGAAGTGTCGGTGGGCTACCCCCGAGAATGGCGCAGGCGTCCCGGACCGCCGGGCACGCTGCGCCGTATTCTGCCGATGGAGGTCAAAGCCGGTGATTCAGGAGCTGCTCCCGGAGTCGGTCGTGGCCGTGGAGAGCTACGGTGACGACGGGGCCGAGGACGCGACCCTGTACCCCGAGGAGCAGGCGCTCCTGACGCGGGCCGTGCAGAAGCGGCGCCGCGAGTTCACAGCCGTACGCGCCTGCGCCCGGCGCGCGATGGAGAAGCTCGGGGTGGCCCCGGCCCCGGTCCTGCCGGGCGAGCGCGGGGCCCCGCAGTGGCCCTCGGGCCTGATCGGCAGCATGACGCACTGCGACGGCTACAGCGCCGCCGCGCTCGCCCGCGCCACCGATCTGGCCTCCCTGGGCATCGACGCCGAACCCCACGCGACGCTCCCGGCGGGCGTCCTCGAGGCGGTGGCGCTGTCCTCGGAGACGGCCCGCCTCGACCGCCTCGGCGCCGAGAATCCCGCCGTCCACTGGGACCGGCTGCTGTTCAGCGCCAAGGAGTCGGTCTACAAGGCGTGGTTCCCGCTCACCGGCAAGTGGCTGGACTTCTCCGAGGCGGACATCGACATCTTCCCCGGCCCCGCGTCCGGCGGGCCCGCCCTGTCAGGGCGGTTGCGCGCCCAACTCCTCGTGCCCGGACCGCTGGTGGGCGGTGAGCGGGTCGGGGTCTTCGAGGGTCGCTGGACCGTCCAGCGGGGACTGGTGGCGACCACGGTCAGCGTGCCTCACGCCTGAGTGGTGGACCGTCCACCGGGGGGTGGCCGCGACCATGGTCAGCGTGCGTTACGCACGGCTGCCACGCGACGCGACCACCGTCGGCGTGCCTCATGCCTGAGTGGTGGACCGTCCACCGGGGGGTGGCCGCGACCATGGTCAGCGTGCCTCACGCACGGCCGTCACGCGGCGCGACCACCGTCGGCGTGCCTTACGCCTGAGTGGTGGACCGTCCACCGGGGGGGGTGGCCGCGACCATGGTCAGCGTGCCTCACGCACGGCCGTCACGCGGCGCGACCACCATCGGCGTGCCTCACGCCTGAGTCGGCCCCGGGCACCATGTGTGCAGCAGCCGGAAGAACGCCTCCTCGTTGCCCGTGAGTCCGGCCTCCGCCAGCGCCCGCTCCGCCTCGGCGAGCACGCCGGGCGGCACCACGGGTGGTCGCCGGCCGTCCGGCGGCCCGTCGAAGGCGGCTCGTACGGTCCCCAGGAGGCGGAGGTAGGCCTGAACGGCGGCGCGTTCGTGGTCGGTCATTACAGCGGTCGGCATCGGACGGCTCTCCCCGGGTCGGCTTGTCGTGGCAGTGGTACCTGACCCCAGCTTGCCGTCCGCCACTGACAATCCCGTTCCGGACGGCGGAGGTTCGCCCGCTTAGCGGAGGCGAAACCTCACGGAAATCCCTTGTGGGACAGGGGCCCTAGGCTGGAGTTGAAGAGCGGGGGCCGCCTTCACGGCGGACCGGGAACAGGAGGTGAGCCCGTGGTCGACGTACCGCCCAGGCGTCCGCGACGCACCCTGCGACTGCGTTCGGTGGGCGACGGCGAACTGCGCCTGCACCACCGCGTCGTGCACGGCTACCGGCGTGCCTACCGGATGGCCGGCGAGGGTCCGGCGCTCGTCCTGATCCACGGCATCGGCGACTCCTCGGCGACGTGGGCGGAGCTGATCCCCGACCTCGCCCGCACCCACACGGTGATCGCCCCCGACCTCCTCGGCCACGGGGCGTCCGACAAACCACGGGCCGACTACTCGGTGGCCGCGTACGCCAACGGCGTACGGGATCTGCTCGCCACGCTCGACATCGAGTCCGCCACCCTGGTCGGGCACTCGCTGGGCGGGGGCGTCGCGATGCAGTTCGCCTACCAGTTCCCCGAGCGTACCGAGCGGCTGATCCTGGTCAGCGCCGGTGGTGTGGGCGGCGAGGTCAATCCCGTACTGCGGGCCGTCTCGCTGCCCGGCGCCCACCTGATGCTCTCGACGCTGCGGCTGCCCGGTATGCGTCTCCAAGTGGGCCTGTTCCTGCGTCTGATGAGGCTTCTGGACACCGATCTGGGCCAGGACGCGCCGGAGTTGCTGAACCTTGTGGACGCGCTGCCCGACGCGACCTCCCGCAGCGCCTTCATCCGCAGCCTGCGTGCCGTGGTCGACTGGCGGGGCCAGGCGGTCACCATGCTCGACCGCTGCTATCTCACCGAGGGCATGCCGACCATGCTGCTGTGGGGCGACCGGGACAGCGTGGTGCCCGTGCGGCACGCGTACGGGGCGCATCAGGCGATGCCCGGCAGCCGCCTGGAGATCTTCGAGGGCGCCGGCCACTTCCCCTTCCACAGCGACCCGGCGCGCTTCCTGGCGCTGGTCGAGGAGTTCACCAGCACCACCCGCCCGGCCGACTGGAGCCGCGAGCACTGGCGCGAGCTGCTGCGCGCCGGCCGCCCCGGCACCGCGGCCGGGCAACCGGACACGGCCCACAACCGCGCGGTGGAACGGGACCTGCGAGACGCGAGCGAACGCAGCGCGACCTGACGCCCGCCGCCTGGGTGGGTCGAGGGGTCAGCCCGGGGTGGGTGATCCGGCCGGGTCGCGGAGCGTCTTGCGTTCCCCGTCGGTGAAGGGCGGCTCGGACAGCGGAGGGCGGCGGGGGCCGCGCAGTACCGCGAAGGCGATCTCGGGCTTGAACAGGGCTGTCAGCGGTCCGGACAGCGTCATGACGTTCAGGAGGGCCTGAGTGACCAGCGGACGTCCGGTGGCCGTCAGCATGAGCCGGTTCACATAGCGGCCGAGCACGTTCTGCGCGCCTCCGGGCTGCTTGCCGATCGCTTCCGGGTAGCGGATGTCCGTGCCCGTGGCCAGCTCCCAGGCGGTCGCCACCGGACCGCAGACGGCACGCTGCACCCGCCGGGCGAGCCCCGGCGCCGTCAGCCCGTGCTCGGCCACCAGCCCGCGCAGCGCCACGGCGCCCTGCGCGGCCACCGACATGCCGTGCCCGTAGACCGGGTTGTACGTGGCGACGGCGTCGCCGATCACGACGAACCCCTCGGGCCAGCCCTTCACCTTCTCGAAGAAGCGCCGCCTGTTGACCGTGGAGCGGGTGAGCACGACCTCCGTCAGCGGCTCCGCGTCGGCGATCAGCTCACCGACGACCGGATGCCGGACACCCCGGGCGAACGCCTCGAACTCCTCGGCCGAGCCGGTCGGCTGGCCTCCGCGCGTGCCGGACAGCGTCACCAGCCAGCGGCCGCCCTCGATGGGCACGATCGTCGAGGACTGGCCGGGCACCGGCTGCGCCGCGTCCGGCTGTACGTTGACGACCGGAAAGTCCTCGGTGCCCGCGGGCGCGCGGAAGATCCGGCTGGCGTACGCGAGTCCGGAGTCGACCTCGTCCATCGGCGCCTCGGGGACGCCCAGCGCGTCGAGCCAGGCGCTCGCGCGTGAGCCGCGCCCCGAGGCGTCCACCACCAGATCGGCCTCCAGGACCCGCTCCTCGCCCTCGGGCGTCCGCACCCGTACACCGGTCACCCGGGCGGCGCCGCCCTCCAGCCGGAGGAGCTCGGTGCGCTCCAGAACGGTGACGCGCTCCTCCGCGACCAGCCGGGCACGCAGCACCGAGTCGAGCAGATCACGACTGCACGCGATCATGAACTGCATCTCGGGCCAGCGCCGCAGCCAGCCCTGCGCCGACAGGGAGACGAGCCCGGTGGGCAGCGGGATGCGCCGGGCACCGGCGGCGAGCCAGGCGTCGGTCACCCCGGGCAGCAGGTCCTCCATCGCGCGGGCGCCGCCGGACCACAGCAGATGGGCGTGGCGGGCCTGCGGGAGGCCCTTGCGCGGTTCGGGCCCCTCGGGCAGCGCGTCCCGCTCGACGACGGTGACATCGGCGTACTCCCGCAGGGCGGCGGCGGCCAGCAGACCGGCCAGCCCTCCGCCGACGACGACGGCACGCCGGGAGGCGGCCGTGCCAACGGGTCTGTTCGGTGAAGCCGCGTCCTGGGAGGCACTAGCTCGTTCGTTCATGGATGTCGCTCTCTGACCTGGTCGGGGCCTGCCCTCGGGCGGCCGCGACGACGGGTGACTGACGCAGGGCGATGGACATCCGCACGAGGTCGCGCGGCCCATCGGTGTACGCGTATGCGGACCCGGAGCCGGCCTCCCGCGGGGCGCCGGCCGCCTCCGCCGAGCTGATGACCCTGCCTTCCGGATCGGCGGCCCTGGCCCGCACCGCGGCCGTCACCATCGCCGCGTCCGCCTCGGCCTGCGCCTGGGCGGGCGAGGAGCCCGCCAGCACGGCCGCGTCGTAGGCCCGGGAGCGCAACTCGGCGTCGAAGTAGGGGTACAGGCTGAGCATGCCGTCGTGGATGTCCGACTCCCGCTGGGTGACCTGGAGTTCGGCGGGGGACCACCAGGAGATCCGCACCGCGCGGTCCGCGTGCGCCGAGACCGGCCGCAGCTCCCGCCACAGCGGCCCGAGCCGGCGGTACGTCGACCACGTGGTCCAGCTGTCCCCGATGCGTCGGCAGGCCAGCGGGACGCAGAATCCGACCGCGGTGATCTGGGCCCCGACGGAGGCCAGCACCGGCGCCACATTGGTGCTCAGGCCGTCCAGGTTCCCGCCGTTCCAGCGGGCGACCACGGCGGTGAACTTGGCGGCTGCGTAAGGGAGGTTGAACAGCGAGCCGAACGCGATGATCAGCAGCCCGGCACGCAGCCAGCCGTCCACCTGGACCGCCCAGCGCCAGCACATGACGTTCATCGCGACGCCCGCGACGGTGAGCGAGACGAGGTAGAGCACGATCATCTCGCGGATGAAGGGCGTGTTGGCGTAGTACGTGTCGAGGTCCCGCAGCCGCTCCTCGGGGGCGTCCCCGAGGACGAACAGCACGATCAGCGTCACGCCCGCCACGCTGTACACCGCGGTCCAGCGGCGCGTCAGCCGCCGGGTCACCTCGGGCGGTCCGCCGCGCCAGTTGATGATCAGCACGAGACAGGACCCGCTGAAGGCGCTGAGCAGGCAATAGACCAGGGGCGCCGAGATGTTGGGGACTTCGGTGATCTCGTTGATCTCGGCGATGGTCGGGGGAGCCGCGAAGAGGAACACCAGGCCCGCGAGCGCCAGCAGTACACCCACCGAGCGCAGCAGCGGATCGCGCCAGCCGCGGATCAGCGCGGGACCTTTGAGGGCGATGGCGGCACCCATGGCGACGGCAGGCAGGTAGTAGCTCGATCCGTCCATGTCCTCGGGGCCTTCAGCCCTGCGGTCCGCGATAGCCCAGCGACGCCTCGATACGACCGGCCAGTCCGTCGCGCCGCACCGGCCCGCGCAGCGACGAACCCGCGAGCCAGGTACGGCACTTGCTCGCGAGCAGCAGACCGAAGCTCTCGGCCTCCTTCTCGTCGGCCAGGTCGAAGCGGGTGCGCGCGGCCACCTTCAGGACGGTCGCCTGCAGGTCCGCGCTGTCGCTGAGTAAGCGGGCGGCGACGGCCGCGCCCTCGACGTGGTGGCTGCAGTGCCCGGCCTTCATGTGCCACAGTTCATGGCCGAGGATGACCAACTGGTGGTCGGGGGCGGTGCGTTCCTCGATGACGACGAGGTCCTGCTCGGCCATGTCGAGCCACAGCCCGCTGGCGGTGCCGGGCGGGAAGGCGGCCGTACGGAACTGGACGGGACGGCCGCGGCGTCTGCTCATCGCGTCGCACAACGCCGCGTACAGGTCGGTGGGTTCCGCCGGTGCCGGGAGCGACAGCTCCGCGACCAGCTCGCCGCACAGGCGGCGCATGTCCTTTCCGATGCCCACAGCTCTCCCCCGGGTCACGACTCTGGCCGCTTGACGCTCTCCAAGAGCATGTCCAGCCACTCGGCGACCTTGTCCCGGTGCTGATCGGTGGGCAACTGCGCGGCCCGCCAGGCGATTCCGCGGACGCCGTGGTCCAGGAGCAGCCGCTCGAGCGGATCGTCGGTGACGGAGGCCGCGGCGCGCTCGCGGTCGGCGAGCCGCTGCAGAAGCTCCTGCTCCGAGCGCTGGAGGGCGCCCACGAGCGCCTCGGAGTCCTCGGCGGTGAGGAATCCGGCATGCACCCGGAAGAAGCGCTGAATGGCGTCGCAGTGCTCCATGGTGGGCCGGCGGTCGCCGTTGATGAGGGCCCCCGCCTGCTGGCGCGACATACCGGCGCCGTCGGCGATCTCCTGCTGGGTGTAGCGGCGTCCGTTCGGCTTGAGCCGGGTGCGGCGCAGCAGGTCCAGGCGTTGCAGGAAACGCGCCTGCAGATCGGGTTCCCCGGCGGGGCGGCCGCTGAGCAGGGCCTTCACCACGGGTTCGGGGACGCCGGACTCGGCCGACAGGCGCCGGACGTCGAAGACTTCGGTGTGCTGCACACCGAGCCGGTCGGCGAGTGCGGTGACCCGGGCCACGACGGCCTGCAGCAGAACCGTCGCCGTGGCGCCCGGAACTTCGAAGCCATCCGTCACCGACAGGTCTCCTACGTCTCTCTCAGGTCTTTCTCACGAAGGTCAGGAACTATCCGGACGTAAAGGCCGGGCACCGTCCGGACACGAAGGTCAGGAACCATCCGGAGACTAGCCCCTCGTTCGAACTCACATCCAGGTCTCGCCACAACTGTGGCGAGATTCAGCCGTCAACAGGCGCTAAATGCCACGATAGTTGACATGCCTGTGCGCTGGGCAGCAGGATCGGGGCGCCGCGTGAAGGCCGCAGAGGCAAGAGGGGTGACCTCCCGATGGCGTACCAGGCAGGAAGGCAGCGGTCCCAGCCGCGACCTGTCCCCGAGAGTTTCGAAGCTCAGGCGTATCTCCAGGACTACGCCGCCCTCGTGGAGGCCGTCCCGTTCCCCTCCGTCGTCTTCGACCATCGCTGGGACGTCGTTCTCTCCAACGTCGCGTTCGAGACACTTTTCGGTGGCGTCGGCCCGCATCCGACCGCCATGCCGGGCGACAACTTCCTCCGCTTCGTCCTGTTCCACCCGGAGGCGAGCACCGTTCTCGGTGAGCACGAGTCGAGCTGGTGCCTGCCGATGCTGGCCCACTTCGCCGCCGCCGTGGAGCGGCACGGCCAGGACCGCGGACTTCAGTCGATCCGGCGGGACATCGCCCAGGATCCGATCATGGACGCCGCCTACCGGCACGGACTGCCGCACTGGATCCGCGCGGTCGGCCCGGGCGCGGTCGAGCACGACGGCGCGGTACGCCCGGTGGTGCATCCCGACCCGCGGTGGGGCAGCACGGACTGTCGCATTGTCGACGACACCCCCAAGGCTCTTCAGGAGATGGGCTACACACGGATGACGCTGGTCCTGCGCGAGGCCGCCCGGTCCGTGTCGAGAGGACCGCGCAGGGCCCGCAAGACACGCAACGGCGCGGCGGAGCTGCGGGCGGTCTGACCCCGTAGGGCGAGCCTCAGCCGTCCAGTACCACGAGCACCAGCGGTACGCCGTCGCACGGCACCAGCCGCATCCCGTCGAGGCGTGCTGGCCGCGCCCGCGCCAGCGCCGCCCCGAAGTCCGGCCCCTTGGTGAGCGATCCGGCGAGATGCGCGGGATCGGCGGAGGCGGCCACCCGTCCGCGCGCGTTCACCAAGTGGGCGGCCCCCGGCAGCAGTTGGAGCAGCGGGACGACCGCCGCCTCGAAGTGCCGCAGATACACGTCGGCCGCGGCGACCCCCACGAACCGTCCCTCCAGATGGACGGGCGCGGACAGCGTCAGGCTGTACTCGTCGGAGCAGAGGTAGTCCACGTAGGGCCCGGCGACCGCGCGCTGCCCGGTGTCGCGGGGCAGCGCGAACCAGTCCCAGTGCGTGTAGTCGGAATACGCGGAGCGCAGCGGATCGAGGTCGAGCAGCAGCGGCCGTACCTCCCCTTCGGAGCTCGTCTGCCACCACTCCAGCCACGCGGGTACGTCACCGAGCAGCCCCGGCGCCGCGACGAAGCCGACGCCGGACACCAACTCCTGGCGGGCGAGCCGCAGATGCAGCCCCGGGCGCAGCGCGGCCAGGTCCACGCTCGCGGGGCGACGGCCCTGTGCGGCGACCCGGGTGAGCAGGGCCGCCGTATCGGCGCGGGTCTCGGCGACCGCCTCGAAGACGGTCTCCAGCGTGCAGCGGACCTGGGCGGCGACGGCCGCCTCCGGAGTCGCGTCAAGCGTCGCCGCGGCGCCTGCGGGGCCGGGCCTCCTGCTCATGGGTGCCCTCCAGCGGACGGGGACCGGACACGGTGCGCGGCATCGCCAGGCGCAGGGCGATGAGCCGCGCCGTCGATGCCTGGACACACCGCTCGGCCAGCGCTCCGGCCGAATCGTGGGCCCCATCTTGCACGGCCGAGATGACGAGTCGGTGTCGCTCTGTCGCTTCTTCACGATATTCGTCGTCGCCGAGCACGAGACACAGCAGCGCTCCCACCTCCGTCTGGAGCGCGACCTGTGCGCGGGTCAGCCGGGCGGACTGCGCCGCCGCGGCGAGCTCCACATGGAACCGGCCGTAGACACGGCTGCGCCCGGCGGCGTCCTCGGCGGACGCCAGCTCCTCGAGCGTGCGCCGCAGCGGCTGAAGCTCGTCCGGTTCCGTACGCTGCGCCGCGAGCCGGGCGGCCGCTCCCGAGACGGCGGCCCAGTGGTCGCCCAGATCGCGCAGCTCCTCGGTGCTCCAGCCGGCCAGCCGGGCCATGAGCCGCTCCTCGCCGGGGACCTCGGGCAGCGACACGAAACTACCGCCGCCGCGCCCCCTGCGCGTGGTGACCAGACCCTGCTGCCGCAGCGCCATGAGCGCTTCGCGCAGGGTGACCGTGGAGACGCCGAGCTGCCCTGCGAGCTCCATCTCGCCGGGCAGCTGCTCCCCGTCGGAGAGGAGCCCCAGCTCGATGGCGTCGCCGAGCCTGCGGACGACCGTCTCCACTCGCGCCCGGTTGTCCAGCGGAGTGAAGATGGCCCTCCGAGCACCACCGTCCATCTGTTGCTTCACGGTTACCACCTTGTGCGATGACTCAACCTTTACCTTAAGGGGGTCTTGAGCTTTGAACTATGACTTCATATCTTTCCGGTCAACGTAAGAGTGCACCAGAAAGGTTCCGGTCCATGGAGGGAAGCGCGATCCGGCTGCAGGATCTGCGGAAGTCGTTCGGCGAGACGACCGCGGTGGCCGGAGTCGACCTGGAGATATCCGACGGAGAGTTCTTCTCGATGCTCGGCCCGTCCGGCTCCGGCAAGACGACGGTCCTGCGCATGATCGCGGGCTTCGAGAGCCCCACCTCCGGGCGGATCGAACTGGCCGGCCAGGAGGTCACCGGGCTCGCCCCCTTCGAGCGGGACGTGCACACCGTCTTCCAGGACTACGCGCTGTTCCCGCACATGACCGTCGAGCAGAACGTCGCCTACGGCCTCAAGGTCCGCAAGGTGCCCAAGGCCGAGCGGCTCGTACGGGCCCGCAAGGCACTCGCCGACGTACGCCTGGAAGGGTTCGGCAGACGCCGCCCGAGCCAGCTCTCCGGAGGCCAGCGCCAGCGCGTCGCGCTCGCCCGCGCTCTCGTCGGCCGCCCCCGTGTGCTGCTGCTCGACGAACCGCTCGGCGCCCTCGACCTCAAGCTGCGCGAGCAGATGCAGGTCGAGCTCAAGGCGATCCAGCGCGAGGTCGGCATCACCTTCGTCTTCGTCACCCACGACCAGGAGGAGGCCCTGACGATGAGCGACCGCATCGCCGTCTTCAACCAGGGCCGCGTCGAACAGATCGGCACCCCGGCCGAGATCTACGAACGCCCCGCCAGCCCCTTCGTCGCCGGCTTCGTCGGCACCTCCAACCTGCTGGAAGGCCAGTCGGCACGGCAAGTCGTCGGCGCCCCGGGCACGTACAGCATCAGGCCGGAGAAGATCCGGGTCCTCAAGGAGTCCGACGAGGCAGACGAGCCGGAGCACTCCACCGCCACGGGCACCGTCGCCGAGGTCGTCTATCTGGGCGACGTCACCCGTTTCCTCGTGGATCTCGACGCGGGAGGACGCCTGACCGCGCTCCAGCAGAACCTGGACACCTCCTCCGAGGACGTCGCCGCCCTGCGCGGCACCCGGGTCCGCCTCCAATGGCACCGCCGCCACAGCATCAAGGTCCCCGACCCTCGCTGAGTTCCCTCCTCACGTATGGAGTACGTCGTGCGCGTCACCCGAACCCTCCAGGCCGCAGCGGCCGTCGCGGTGCTCTTCGCCGCCTCCGCCTGCGGATCGTCCAACACGGGCTCCTCCTCGTCCACCGGACTCAACCCCCCCGACCTGAAGGCGCAGTCGAAGCTCGGCAAGACCGAGGGCCAGGTCAACCTCATCGCCTGGGCGGGATACGTCGAGAACGGCTCCAACGATCCCAAGGTCGACTGGGTCAGCGACTTCGAGAAGCAGACCGGCTGTCATGTCAACTCCAAGGTCGCGGCCAGCTCCGACGAAATGGTCAAGCTGATGAAGACCGGCCAGTACGACGCCGTCTCCGCGTCCGGCGACGCGTCCCTGCGGCTCATCGCCTCGGGCGACGCGGCTCCCGTCAACACGGACCTCGTACCGAACTACAAGGACGTCTTCAGCGGCCTGAAGAAGGGGGCCTGGAACTCCGTCGACGGCCAGATGTACGGCATCCCGCACGGCCGCGGCGCCAACCTGCTCATGTACAACACGCAGAAGGTCACGCCCGCCCCGACCTCCTGGTCCACGGTCTTCGACGACGCCTCGAAGTACAAGGGGCACGTGACGGCGTACGACTCCCCGATCTACATCGCCGACGCGGCGCTGTATCTCAAGGCGACCAAGCCCGAGTTGAAGATCAAGAACCCGTACGCGCTGGACCAGAAGCAGTTCGACGCCGCCGTCGCCCTGCTCAAGAAGCAGAGCGCGAACGTGGGGGAGTACTGGAGCGACTACCTCAAGGAGATCTCCGCCTTCAAGAGCGGTGACTCCGTGGTCGGCACCACGTGGCAGGTCATCGCCAACCTCGCGCAGGGCGAGGGCGCCAAGGTGAAGGCCTTCGTGCCCAAGGAGGGCTCCACGGGCTGGTCGGACACCTGGATGATCTCCGCCAAGGCCAAGCACCCCAACTGCGCCTACAAGTGGATGGACTGGATCATCTCGCCGAAGGTGAACGCCCAGGTCGCCGAGTACTTCGGTGAGGCCCCGGCCAACGCCAAGGCGTGCGACCAGACCAGCGACAAGTCCTTCTGCGGCACCTTCCACGCGGCCGACGAGAGCTACTGGAAGAACATCGCCTTCTGGAACACGCCCATCGAGCAGTGCCTCGACGGCCGCACCGACGTGAAGTGCGTGCCGTACGCGAAGTGGGTCCAGGCCTGGACCGAGATCAAGGGCTGACACACCGATGACCTCCACCGCGCAGGCCGCCGGACGTTCCCCCGTCCGGCGGCTCGCCGGGACCCTGCACCGACACCCCCGGCTGCGGCTGTCCCTGCTGCTGACCGCACCGCTGCTCTGGCTGGCGGTGCTCTATCTCGGATCGCTGAGCGTGCTGTTCATCTCCGCGTTCTGGACGACGAACTCCTTCACCTCGGAGGTCGTGAAGGTCTGGTCGACCGACAACTTCCACGCCCTCTTCACCACGCCCGTCTTCCGCCAGGTGATCCTGCGCAGCGTCGGCGTCGCCCTCGCGGTCACCGCCCTGTGCGCGGTGATCGCGTTCCCGGTCGCCTTCTACACGGCCCGCATCGCGAAGCCCAAGTGGCGCCCCCTGCTCGTGGTCGCCATCCTCACGCCGCTGTGGGCCAGTTACCTCGTCAAGGTGTATGCCTGGCGGCTGATCCTCTCCCAGGGAGGGCTCGCCGACTGGATGTTGAGGCCCTTCGGGCTGAGCGGACCCGGCTTCGGACTGCCCGCGGCGGTCATCGCGCTGACATATCTCTGGCTGCCGTACATGATCCTGCCGATCCACACGGCGCTGGAGCAGCTTCCCGCCAACCTGCTGGACGCATCGGCCGACTTGGGGGCGAGCTCGGGGCGCACCTTCCGCTCCGTGGTCCTGCCGCTGGTCCTGCCGTCCGTGGCCGCCGGCTCGATCTTCACCTTCTCGCTCAGCCTCGGCGACTACATCACCGTGCAAATCGTCGGTGGCAGAACCCAGCTCATCGGCAACCTCGTCTACTCCAACATCGAACTCAACCTGCCCATGGCCGCCGCGCTCGGCACGGTCCCCGTCGTCGTCATCGTGCTGTACCTGCTCGCGATGCGCCGCACGGGCGCCCTGAGCAGCCTCTGAGGAGCCCGTTGTGCAACTCTCCCGTTCCGCGCGCATCGCGCTGCGCGTCGCCGCCGGGCTCGGCTTCGCGATCATCTACGTGCCGCTCGCGCTCGTCCTGGTCAATTCCTTCAACCCCGACCGCAGCGCGAGCTGGCCGCCCCCCGGCCTCACCTTCCACTGGTGGTCGATCGCCTGGCAGAACGAGGGGGCCCGCGCGGCGCTCTGGGTCTCGGTCAGGGCGGGTCTCGGCGCCACGGCCATCGCCCTGGTCCTCGGCACCCTGATCGCGTTCGCGGTGGCCCGGCACCGGTTCTTCGGCCGCGGCGCCATCTCCTTCGTGGTCGTCCTGCCGATCGCGCTGCCCGGCATCGTCACGGGCATCGCGCTCAACTCGGCCTTCAGCACGGTACTTGAGCCGCTCGGCGTCGGACTCGGCATGTTCACCGTGATCGTCGGCCACGCCACCTTCTGCATCGTGGTCGTCTTCAACAACGTCGTCGCGAGGCTGCGCCGTACGTCCGGCTCGTACGAGGAAGCGGCGATGGACCTGGGCGCGGACACCTTCCGGGCCTTCGTCGACGTCACCTTCCCGCTGGTGCGCTCGGCACTGCTGGCGGGCGCACTGCTGGCCTTCGCCCTCTCCTTCGACGAGATCGTGGTGACGACGTTCACGGCCGGGCCCGGTATCCAGACCCTGCCGATCTGGATCTTCAACAACATGACCCGGCCCCAGCAGGCACCGGTCGTGAACGTCGTGGCGGCGGTGCTCGTCCTGCTTTCGGTGATCCCGATCTACGCGGCTCAGCGGCTGTCCGCCGACACGGCGACCGAGAGCCGGATCTGAGCGGAAGGGGGACTGCCGAGGGGTACCGAGCCATTCCCGGCGGAAGAAGCATGTGACATAGTACTGCCGTGAGCAAGCCATTTACCTGCGATGTCGTGGTCATCGGGGCCGGAATGGTGGGCGCGGCCTGTGCCTGGTACGCGGCTCGGGCGGGTCTCGAGGTCGCCCTCGTGGACCGCGGTCCCGTGGCCGGCCGCACGACCGGCGCGGGCGAAGGGAATCTGCTCGTCTCCGACAAGGAACCCGGTCCCGAACTCGACCTCGCTCTTCTCTCGGGGCGCCTGTGGGCCGACCTCGTGCAGGAGGAGGGGCTCGGGCCCGCGATCGAGTACGAGGCCAAAGGCGGTGTCGTGGTGGCCGCCACGCCCCAGGGGCTGGCCGCGCTGGAGGCCTTCGCGGCGGGGCAGCGAGCAGCCGGAGTCTCGGCCGAACCGGTCGCGGCCGACCAACTGTCCGACCTTGAACCGCACTTGGCACCCGGCCTCGCGGGCGCGGTGCACTATCCGCAGGACACCCAGGTGATGCCCGCGCTCGCCGCCGCGCATCTCGTACGGGTGTCGGGGGCGCGGCTGCTGACCGGGCGGACCGTGACCGAGGTGCTGCGCACAGCGGACGGGGCGGTGCGGGGCGTACGGACCGACCGCGGCGACATCCATGCGCCGGCCGTCGTCAACGCGGCCGGGACCTGGGGCGCGGTGGTCGCCGATCTGGCGGGCGCCCCCCTCCCCGTCCTGCCCCGCCGGGGATTCGTCCTGGTGACCGAGCCGCTGCCGATGATGGTGCGCCACAAGGTGTACGCCGCGGACTATGTCGCCGACGTGGCCAGTGACTCGGCCGCACTCCAGACGTCGCCCGTCGTCGAAGGGACGGCCGCGGGGCCCATCCTGATCGGCGCGAGCCGGGAACGGGTCGGTTTCGACCGGTCGTTCTCGCTTCCGGTCGTCCGGGCGCTGGCCGCCGGGGCGACCGGGCTGTTCCCCTTCCTCGCGGGGGTGCGTGCCCTGCGGACGTACCTGGGCTTCCGTCCGTATCTGCCCGATCACCTGCCCGCGATCGGGCCCGACCCCCGGGTGCCCGGGCTCCTCCACGCCTGCGGGCACGAGGGCGCGGGTATCGGACTCGCCACCGGCACCGGGCAGTTGATCGCGCGGGTGCTGGCCGGCGAGACCCCCGATCTCGACCTCGCACCGTTCCGACCCGACCGTTTCTCCCAGGAGGCCGCGTGAATCCCCTGGAACTGGTCCAGGCGCAGCCCGGGCCTCCGTTCGCCGTCACCCTCGACGGCCGCGAGATCGAGGCGCTGCCCGGTCGCACCGTCGCCGCCGTGCTGTGGGCCGCGGGCGTCGCGTCCTGGCGCACCACGCGCGGAACGGGCCGCCCGCGCGGCGTCTTCTGCGGCATCGGCGTCTGCTTCGACTGCCTCGTCACCGTCAACGACCGCCCCAATCAACGGGCTTGCCTCGTGCCGGTGCGACCGGGCGACGCGATCCGTACGCAGGAGGGCACGGGCCACGATGACTGACCGACCCCACCTCGCGGTGATCGGCGCGGGCCCGGCGGGCCTCGCCGCTTCCCTGGCCGCGGCGGCACGCGGCATCCGCGTCACGCTGATCGACTCGGGTGCGGGGGCGGGCGGCCAGTTCTACCGTCGGCCCCCGAGCGAGATGGGCGCCCGCCGCGGGCGGGCCCTGCACCACCAGTGGCGTACGTGGGAGCGGCTGTCCCGAGGACTTGCCGCACAGGTGGCAGCGGGCGCGATCGATCATATGACGGACCGTCATGTGTGGGTGGTGGAGCGCCGCGAGGGGGGATCGGGGGCGGCCGACGGGGGAGCGGGGGCGACCGGCGGAGGAGCGGGGGCGACCGATGGGGCATCGGGGGCGGCCGACGGGGCATCGGAGGCGACCGACGAGGCATCGGAGGCGACCGACGGGGAAGCGGGGGACGCGGTCGCGTCGATTCCCGCGTCGGACGTGGCCGCGAGCGGTGCGCCGCTTCGCGGGCCGGACGCGACCGCGAGGTCTGCGTCGCGTTACCTGTCGGGCGGGGGTGCGGCGAGGTCTGTGCTGCGTCGCCTGTCGGGCGGGGGTGCGGCGAGGTCTGTGCTGCGTCGCCTGTCGGGCGGGGGTGCGGCGAGGTCTGTGCTGCGTTACCTGTCGGGCGGGGGCGTGACGAGGTCCGTGGTCCGTCACCCCTCAGGCGGGAGTGCGGCGAGATCTGTGCCCCGTCACCCGTCTGACGGGAGCGCGAGCTCTGCGCCGCTGCGCGCGCCGACGCCCGCCGGTGGTTTCACCGTGCACGCCCTTCTCGGCCCCCTTCAGGAAGACTCCGTCGCTGTCCATGCCGACGCCGTGCTGCTCGCCACCGGTGGGTACGAGAGGGTGTTGCCGTTCCCGGGCTGGACGCTGCCCGGTGTCGTGACGGCCGGTGGTGCGCAGGCCATGCTCAAGGGAGGCCTCGTTGTGCCGGGGCGAACCGCGGTCGTCGCCGGGACGGGGCCGCTGCTGTTGCCCGTCGCGACCGGGCTGGCCGCGGCGGGGGTGAAGGTGGCCGCGCTCGTGGAGTCCGCCGATCCGAAGGCGGTCCTGCGGCAGGCGGCCACCCTGGCCGCCCATCCCGGCAAGATGGCCGAAGGCGCCCAGTACGCCGCCCAACTCCTCCGCAGGCGCGTCAAGTTCATCCCCCGGCACACCCTCGTGGAGGCGCACGGCGAGGAGCGCCTCGACTCCGTGACCGTCGCCGCGCTCGGCGCCGACGGGCGCGTCAGGCACGGGAGTGAGCGGCGCATCCCCTGCGACACGCTCGCCGTCGGGCACGGCATGCTCCCGCACACCGACCTCGCCGAGGCGCTCGGGTGCCGTATCGACGGCCTCAAGGTGCACGTGGACGAGGAACAGCGCACCGACGTGCCCGGCGTCTGGGCCGCGGGCGAGACCACCGGCATCGGCGGCTCCGACCTGTCGCTCGCCGAGGGGCACATCGCGGGCCGTTCCATCGCCGCCCGGCTCACCGGCACGGAACCCGACCCGCGCGCGTGGGCCGCGGTCGCCAAGTCCCGTACCGAATTGCGAGAGTTCTTCGCGGCGATCGACGCCGTGTACGCGCCGCCCGCGCACTGGACGGACCAGGTCACCGAGGACACCGTGGTGTGCCGGTGCGAGGAGGTCACCGCCGGTGGGATCCGCGCGGCCGTCGGCGAACTCGGCGCCGGCGATGTACGGACCGTGAAGCTGCTCACCCGCGCCGGGATGGGCTGGTGCCAGGGCCGGATGTGCGAGCCGGCCGTCGCGGCGCTCGCCGGGTGCGAACAGGTGCCCGCGCGAAGGCTGTTGGCCCGGCCAGTGCCACTCGGGGTCCTCGCTCAGGCCGACGATCCGCGAGAGGACTGACCCCCAGGCCCGCGACCCACGCTGACCCCCGGGCCGCTACCGCAACCAGAAACCGACCACCAGTAACATGTCACACCCTATTGGGAGGCCCCTTCATGACCACCGACCACCGCCCCTGGCGCGGAGTCCTCGTCGCCACCGCGCTCCCACTGAACGACGACCTCTCCGTGAACTACGACCAGTTCGCCGCACACTGCGCCTGGCTGGTCGAGAACGGCTGCGACGGCGTCGTACCGAACGGCTCGCTCGGTGAGTACCAGGTGCTCACGCCCGAGGAACGCGCCAAGGTCGTCGAGACGGCCGTCGCCGCGATCGGCGGGGCCCGCGTGATGCCCGGAGTCGCCGCCTACGGCTCCGCCGAGGCCCGCCGCTGGGCCGAGCAGGCCAAGGACGCGGGCTGCCGGGCCGTGCTGCTGCTGCCCCCGAACGCCTACCGCGCCGACGCACGCTCCGTCCTCGCCCACTACGAGGAGGTCGCCAAGGCGGGCGTCCCCATCGTCGCGTACAACAACCCGATCGACACCAAGGTCGACCTGGTGCCCGAACTGCTCGCCAAGCTGCACGGGGAGGGATACATCCACGCGGTCAAGGAGTTCTCCGGCGATGTGCGGCGTGCGTACCGGCTCGCCGAACTCGCCCCGGAACTCGACCTGTTGATCGGCGCCGACGACGTCCTGCTGGAGCTCGCCGTCGCGGGAGCCAAGGGCTGGGTGGCCGGCTACCCGAACGCGTTGCCCGGCGCGAGCGTCGAGCTGTACCGCGCCGCCGTCAACGGCGACCTCGACACGGCGGGCAAGCTCTACCGTCGACTGCATCCCCTGCTGCGCTGGGACTCCCAGGTCGAGTTCGTCCAGGCCATCAAACTGTCCATGGACATCGTCGGCCGCCACGGCGGTCCGGTGCGCCCGCCGCGCGTCCGGCTGCTGCCCGCGCAGGAGGCCGCCGTCCGCGACGCGACCGAGAGGGCAGTCGCCGCCGGTCTCGCCTGAGCCCTCGCCGCCCCCGACCCACCAGGAGCCCCATGCGCAGCAAACTCGTCCTGCACGCCGTCGACTCGCACACCGAGGGCATGCCCACCCGCGTCATCACCGGCGGGATCGGCACGGTCCCCGGCGCGACCATGAACGAGCGGCGGCTCTACTTCCGTGAGCATCGCGACGACATCAAGCAGCTCCTGATGAACGAGCCGCGCGGCCACTCGGCGATGAGCGGCGCCATCCTCCAGCCGGCCAGCCGCCCGGACTGCGACTACGGCGTGATCTACATCGAGGTCTCCGGCTACCTCCCGATGTGCGGCCACGGCACCATCGGGGTCGCGACCGTGCTCGTGGAGACCGGCATGGTCGAGGTCGTCGAGCCGGTCACCACCATCCGGCTCGACACCCCGGCGGGCCTCGTCGTCGCCGAGGTCGCGGTCGAGGACGGCGCGGCCAAGGCCGTCACCCTCAAGAACGTGCCGTCCTTCTCCGTCGGCCTCGACCGCGAGGCCACGCTCGCCGACGGGCGGACGGTGACGTACGACCTCGCGTACGGCGGCAACTTCTACGCGATCCTGCCGCTGGAGGAGTTCGGGCTGCCCTTCGACCGTTCCCGCAAGGACGAGATCCTCGCCGCCGGGCTGTCGCTGATGGACGCCATCAACGCCGAGGGTGAGCCCGTGCACCCCGAGGACCCGTCCATCCGCGGCTGCCACCACGTCCACCTGTACGCGCCGGGCGCCACCGCCCGCCACTCCCGGCACGCGATGGCGATCCACCCCGGCTGGTTCGACCGCTCGCCCTGCGGTACGGGTACCAGCGCGCGTATGGCCCAGCTGCACGCCCGTGGCGAACTCCCGCCGCACACCGAGTTCGTGAACGAGTCCTTCATCGGGACGCGGTTCACGGGACGGCTGCTCGGCACCACGGAGGTCGCCGGAATCCCTGCCGTGCTGCCCAGTTTCACCGGCCGCGCCTGGCTCACCGGGACCGCCCAGTACCTGCTCGATCCGACCGATCCCTTCCCGGCCGGCTTCGTCCTCTAGGTCTTCGGGAGATACTGGTAGCGCGTGACATTGCATATGCCCGCAGACAGGCATGTGCCCGTACGAGGAGACACTCCATGGCCGCCCCGCGCAGCAGCGCCCCCTCCGCCGCTCCCGCCCTGCCCACGCTGGGCGGCAAGAAGAGCAGCTACCGCGAGCGTGTCGCCGACGCGCTGCGGGCCGCGCTGATCGCGGGCGAACTGCGCCCCGGCGAGGTCTACTCCGCGCCCACGCTGGCCGCCCGCTTCGGCGTCTCGGCGACACCGGTGCGCGAGGCCATGCTCGACCTCGCCAAGGAGGGCCTGGTGGACACGGTGCCCAACAAGGGCTTCCGGGTCACCGCGGTCTCCGAGAAGCAACTCGACGAGTACACCCACATCCGCTCACTCATCGAGATCCCGACCGTGGTGGAGCTGGCGACCACCGCGGATCCCGTCTCCCTGGAGGCGCTGCGCCCGGCCGCCCGGGAGATCGTCACCGCGGCGGCGGCCGGTGACCTCATCGCGTACGTCGAGGCGGACATTCGCTTCCATCTCGGCCTGCTGGCCCTCGCGGGCAACGCCCACCTGGTCGAGGTCGTCGGCGACCTGCGCAAGCGCTCGCGCCTGTATGGGCTCAACGCCCTGGTCCAGGCGGGCCGTTTGAAGGACTCCGCGGAGGAGCATCTCGAACTCCTGGACGCGCTGCTCGCGCGCGACGAGTACGCGGTCCGGGAAGTGATGACCCGCCACCTCGGCCATGTCCGCGGTCTGTGGGCGGCCCACTAGCCGGTGTAGGCAGGATTACGCAAGCCATTTGCATTTCTTGCGCTATTCTTGCGCGCATGACGCGACGACTTGCTCAAGTGGCGAAGAAGGTCGGGGTCAGTGAGGCCACGGTCAGCCGGGTGCTCAACGGCAAGCCCGGCGTCTCCGAGACCACCCGGCAGTCAGTCCTGTCCGCCCTCGACGTCCTCGGCTACGAACGGCCCACGCAGTTGCGCGGTGAACGCGCGCGGCTCGTGGGCCTCGTCCTGCCCGAGCTGCAGAACCCGATCTTCCCCGCCTTCGCCGAGGTGATCGGCGGGGCGCTCGCGCAGCTCGGACTCACCCCGGTGCTGTGCACCCAGACCAAGGGTGGCGTCTCCGAGGCGGACTACGTGGATCTGCTGCTCCAGCAGCAGGTTTCCGGTGTGGTGTTCGCGGGCGGCCTGTACGCGCAGGCCGACGCGCCGCACGACCACTACCGGCGGCTCGCGGACCGCAACATCCCGGTGGTGCTGGTCAACGCGGCCATCGAGCACCTGGGCTTCCCGGGCGTCTCCTGCGACGACGCGGTGGCCGTCGAGCAGGCCTGGCGCCATCTGGTCTCGCTCGGGCACGAGCGCATCGGGTTCGTTCTCGGGCCCGGCGACCACATGCCCTCGCAGCGCAAGCTGGCGGCGGCGCGCGCGCTCGCTCCGGACCTTCCGGACGAGTATGTCGCGCGGGCCATGTTCTCTCTGGAGGGCGGACAAGCCGCGGCCACCCGGCTGCTGGACCGGGGCGTCACCGGCGTCATCTGTGCCAGCGACCCGCTCGCGCTCGGCGCCGTACGGGCCGCCCGCCGCAAGGGGCTTGCCGTCCCGGGCGCGGTCTCCGTCGTCGGATTCGACGACTCGGCGTTCATGAACTGCACCGAACCCCCGCTGACCACGGTCCGCCAGCCCATCGAGGCCATGGGCCGGGCGGCCGTCGAGCTGCTGAACGCCCAGATCGGCGGCAGCAGCGTCACCCCCGAAGAGCTCCTGTTCGAGCCGGAGTTGGTGGTGCGTGGGTCCACTGCGCAAGCCCCCCGCCACTGAGGTCATGACTGCTGTCAAATAATTTCAGATTCTGCGCGACATCTTGCGGAACCGCAGCCGCCGGTGCTTGAGTGTGCGACGCCCACCGCTCCTGCCCAAAGGGGTCCACCGATGAGAAGCACCGGGTTCCGCCGTACCTTCGCCGTGTTCGTGGCGTCCGCCTGCGCGCTGACCGCCTGCGGTTCCGGCGACGACACAGCCGACGGAAAGACCCGCATCACGGTCAACTGCGAACCGCCGAAGAGCGCCAAGGTCGACCGCTCGTTCTTCGAGGCCGACGTCAAGGCCTTCGAGAAGGCCAACCCGGACATCGACGTCGTGACGCACGACGCGTTCCCGTGTCAGGACCCGAAGACCTTCGACGCCAAGCTGGCCGGCGGCCAGATGGAGGACGTGTTCTACACATACTTCACCGATGCGGGGCACGTCGTCGACGTCAAACAGGCCGCCGACATCACCAGTTACGTCAAGGACCTCAAGAGCTACGCCACCCTCCAACAGCAGCTGCGCGACATCTACACCGTCGACGGCAAGATCTACGGAATCCCGCGCACCGGCTACTCGATGGGCCTGATCTACAACAAGAAGCTCTTCGAGAAGGCCGGCCTGGATCCGGAAAAGCCTCCGGCGACCTGGGAGGAGGTGCGCGCGGACGCCAAGAAGATAGCCGCGCTGGGCGGCGGCACGGTCGGATACGCCGACTACAGCGCACAGAACCAAGGGGGTTGGCACTTCACCGCCGAGCTGTACTCGCAGGGCGGCGACGTCGTGAGCGCGGACGGCAAGAAGGCCTCCGTCGACACCCCCGAGGGCAAGGCGGTCCTGCAGAACCTCAAGGACATGCGCTGGGGCGACAACTCCATGGGCAGTAAACAGCTGTTGGTCATCAACGACGTCCAGCAGATGATGGGCTCCGGCAAGCTCGGCATGTACCTCTCCGCGCCCGACAACATCCCGATCCTCGTGAAGGAGAAGGGCGGCAACTACAAGGATCTCGCGCTGGCCCCGATGCCGGGCGGCAAGGGCACGCTCATCGGCGGCGACGGCTACATGTTCAACAAGAAGGACACCCCGGCGCAGATCAAGGCGGGACTCAAGTGGCTCGACCACATGTTCCTGAGCCCCGGCAAGGGCTTCCTCGGTAACTACGCTCGGGCCAAGCAGCACGACGCGCCCGTCGGCCTTCCGGAGCCGCGCCTGTTCACCGGCGCCGCCGACGCCAAGGACCAGCAGGTCAAGAAGGCCAACGCCAATGTCCCCGTCGACAACTACCAGGCCTTCCTCGACGGCAACCACAGCCTGAAGATGAAGATCGAGCCGCCGCAGGCACAGCAGATCTACTCGGTCCTGGACAGCGCCGTCTCCGCGGTGCTCACCAAGAAGGACGCCGACATCGACCAGCTGCTCAAGGACGCCTCCGGCAAGATCGACTCCATCCTCGCCCGGGGCTGACACCGATGCCGAAGACCGCGGCGCGGCCCGTCGAGGCGATCACCGTACTACCGGTCCAGGCGCCGCCTCCTGCAGGGGGCAGGGGGCGGCGCCGCCTCGCCGACCAGTCCCGCGCGTACGCCTTCCTGATCGGCGGCCTGCTCTGCTTCGCCCTGTTCTCCTGGTACCCGGCGATCCGCGCGGTCGTGATCGCCTTCCAGAAGTACACGCCGGGCTCCGGTGGCGAGTGGGTCGGCACCGCCAACTTCACCCGCGTCTTCCACGACCCGGAGTTCACCGCCGCCTGGCGCAACACCCTCACCTTCACGCTGCTGGCCCTGCTCATCGGCTTCGCCGTCCCCTTCGTGATGGCGCTGGTCCTCAATGAACTCCGGCACGCCAAGGCCTTCTTCAGGGTCGTGGTCTATCTGCCGGTGATGATCCCGCCGGTGGTCAGCGCCCTGCTGTGGAAGTGGTTCTACGATCCAGGAGCGGGCCTCGCCAACGAGGCGCTGCGCTTTGTGCACCTGCCGACCTCGAACTGGTCCAACGGCGCCGACACCGCCCTCGTCTCCCTGGTCATCGTCGCGACCTGGGCCAACCTCGGCGGCACCGTCCTCATCTACCTCGCCGCCTTGCAGAGCATCCCCGGCGAGCTGTACGAGGCGGCCGAGCTGGACGGCGCCAACGTCTGGCAGCGGGTGCGCCATGTGACGATCCCGCAGACCCGCTTCATCATCCTCATGCTGATGCTGCTGCAGATCATCGCCACGATGCAGGTCTTCACCGAACCCTTCGTGATCACGGGCGGCGGTCCCGAGAACGCGACGGTCACCGTGCTGTACCTGATCTACAAATACGCCTTCCTCTACAACGACTTCGGCGGCGCGTGCGCCTTGAGCGTCATGCTGCTGGCGCTGCTCAGCACCTTCTCCGCCCTCTATCTGCGGCTGACCCGCTCCACGGGGGAGGAAGCATGAGCGTCCGCACACTGGTCTCGCCGCTCACCCTGGCCCGCCCACGCGGCAAGGCCACGTACTGGACCGTCTTCACCGGCGTCGTCCTGCTCTTCGCGCTCGCCTTCCTCTTCCCCGTCTACTGGATGGTGACCGGCGCCATGAAGTCGCCGGACGAGGTGACGCGCACTCCGCCGACACTCGTGCCGCACACGTGGCACCTCAGTGGCTACACCGATGCCTGGGACCTGATGGATCTGCCGACCCATCTGTGGAACACGGTGGTGCAGGCCACCGGCGCCTGGCTGCTGCAACTCGTGTTCTGCACGGCCGCCGCGTACGCCCTCTCCCATCTGAAGCCCGCCTTCGGCAAGCTGATCCTCGGCGGCATCCTCGCCACCCTGATGGTCCCCGCGCAGGCACTCGTCGTCCCGAAGTACCTGACCGTGGCCGACCTCCCGCTGATCCACACCAGTCTGCTCAACGACCCGCTCGGCATCTGGCTGCCCGCCGTCGCCAACGCCTTCAACCTCTATCTGCTCAAGCGCTTCTTCGACCAGATCCCGCGCGATGTGCTGGAGGCCGCCGAGATCGACGGCGCCGGACGGCTGCGCACGCTGTGGTCGATCGTTCTGCCGATGTCCCGGCCCGTCCTGGGAGTCGTGTCGATCTTCGCCCTGGTCGCCGTCTGGCAGGACTTCCTCTGGCCGCTGATGGTCTTCTCCGACACCGACAAACAGCCCATCAGCGTGGCTCTCGTCCAGCTGTCCCAGAACATCCCGCTGACCGTGCTGATCGCCGCCATGGTGATCGCGAGCATTCCCATGGTCGCGATGTTCCTGGTCTTCCAGCGGCACATCATCGCCGGGATCAGCGCGGGCAGCACCAAGGGCTGACACCGCCCTCCTACAGAAAGGCTCGCACCGTGGGACAGCCCACCCCTGCCCGGAAGGCCGACGGTTGGTGGCGCTCCGCCGTCATCTACCAGGTGTACGTCCGCAGCTTCGCCGACGGGGACGGAGACGGCACCGGCGATCTCGCGGGCGTCCGCGCCAAGCTTCCGTATCTTGCCGAACTCGGCGTGGACGCCTTGTGGTTCAGCCCCTGGTACCCGTCCCCGATGAAGGACGGCGGCTACGACGTCGCCGACTACCGCGGCATCGACCCGGCGTTCGGGACGCTCGCCGAAGCCGAGAAGCTCATCGCGGAGGCAGGGGAGTCGGGGATCCGCACGATCGTCGACATCGTGCCCAACCACGTCTCCGACCAGCACGCCTGGTTCCGCGCCGCCCTCGCCGGCGGACCCGAGCGCGAGCTCTTCCACTTCCGCCCGGGCCGCGGAGACCACGGGGAACTCCCGCCCAACGACTGGAGGTCCCAGTTCGGCGGACCCGCCTGGACACGCCTCCCCGACGGCGACTGGTACCTGCACCTCTTCGCCCCGGAGCAGCCCGACCTCAACTGGGCACACCCGGTCGTCCGCCAGGAGCACGAGGACGTCCTGCGCTTCTGGTTCGAGCGAGGGGTGGCGGGCGTCCGCATCGACTCGGCGGCCCTGCTCGCCAAGGACCCGGACCTCCCCGACTTCGTCGAGGGCCGCGACCGGCACCCGTACGTCGACCTCGACGAACTGCACGACATCTACCGCTCCTGGCGCGCGGTCGCCGACGCCTACGACGGCGTCTTCGTGGGCGAGGTCTGGCTTCCCGACACCGAGCGCTTCGCCCGCTATCTGCGCCCCGACGAACTGCACACCGCCTTCAACTTCTCCTTCTTGTCCTGCCCTTGGGACGCCGGACGGCTGCGTAGGTCCATCGACGAGACCCTCGCCGAACACGCCCCCGTCGGAGCGCCCGCCACCTGGGTGTTGTGCAACCACGACGTCACCCGCACGGTCACTCGCTACGGTCGCGCGGACACCGGCTTCGACTTCGCCACCAAGGCCTTCGGCACCCCCACCGACCTGGCCCTCGGCGCCCGGCGGGCCCGGGCCGCCGCGCTGCTCTCGCTGGCTCTGCCCGGTTCCGTCTACGTCTACCAGGGCGAGGAACTCGGCCTGCCCGAGGTCGAGTTGGCGCCCGAGGTCATCCAGGACCCCATGCACGTCCGCTCCGGGGGCACGGACCCGGGCCGCGACGGCTGCCGGGTCCCGCTGCCCTGGACGGCCGGCGCGCCGTACGCGGGATTCGGCGGCGAACCCTGGCTGCCGCAGCCCGCCGACTGGCCGGCGTACGCGGCCGACCGCCAGGCCGAGGCCCCCGGCTCGATGCTCAGCCTCTACCGTGCGGCGCTCCGCATCCGCCGCAGCGAACCCGGCTTCGGTGACGGACCGCTCACCTGGCTGCCCGCACCCGAGGGCGTCCTCGCCTTCGCCCGCACGGACGACCTGCTCTGCGCCGTCAACCTCGCCGCAGGCCCGGTCGAGCTCCCCCCACACACCCAACTACTGCTCAGCAGTGGCCCCTTGGACGCCCAGGGGCTGCTCCCGCAGGACACGGCGGTCTGGCTGCACGCCTGAGACCGCCGACCGCACCACCGCTATCCCCGCACCCCCACCACGAAGGGATCAGCAGATGTCCAGCACTAGATCTGTCAGGCACATGCCACTCGCGTGCGCGGCGGCCGTCGCCCTCGCCGCGGGCATGCTCAGCGCCACCACGGCCCACTCCGCGGTGACGGCGGCGGGCGCCGACCTGCCCTTCACCTCCGTCGAGGCCGAGTCCGCCACCTCCACGGGCACCAAGATCGGCCCCGACTACACCCAGGGCACCCTCGCCTCCGAGGCTTCCGGACGGCAGGCCGTACGGCTGACCGCGGGCCAGCGCGTCGAGTTCACCGTGCCGCGCGCGGCCAACGCGGTGAACGTCTCGTACAACGTCCCCGACGGCCAGTCGGGCTCGCTCGACGTCTACGTCAACGGCACGAAGCTGTCGAAGAACCTCGCCGTCACCTCCAAGTACTCCTACGTCGACACCTCCTGGATCGGCGGCTCCAAGACCCACCACTTCTTCGACAACGCCCGGCTGCTCCTCGGTCAGAACGTGCAGGCGGGCGACAAGATCGCCTTCCAGGCCACGTCGACGCAGGTCACTGTGGACGTCGCCGACTTCGAGCAGGTCGCGGCCGCGGCGGCCCGGCCCGCAGGCTCGGTGTCCGTTACGGACAAGGGGGCGGACCCCAGCGGCCAGGGCGACTCGACCCAGGCCTTCCGGGACGCCATCGCCGCCGCGCAGGGGGGAGTGGTGTGGATCCCGCCGGGCGACTACCGCGTGACCTCCTCGCTGAGCGGCGTCAAGAACGTCACCCTTCAGGGCGCGGGCAGCTGGTACTCCGTCGTGCACACCTCCCGCTTCATCGATCAGACCAGCTCCTCGGGCGGCGTGCACCTCAAGGACTTCGCGGTCATCGGCGAGGTGACCGAGCGCGTCGACTCCAACCCCGACAACTTCGTCAACGGCTCCCTTGGGCCCGGCTCGAGTGTCTCCGGCATGTGGCTCCAGCACCTGAAGGTCGGCCTCTGGCTGACCGGAAACAACGACAATCTCGTCGTCGAGAACAACCGCATCCTCGACACCACCGCCGACGGTCTCAACCTCAACGGCAACGCGCGCGGTGTCCGGGTCCGGAACAACTTCCTGCGCAACAACGGCGACGACGCGCTCGCCATGTGGTCGCTCTACTCGCCCGACACCAACAGCAGCTTCGAGAACAACACCATCACCCAGCCGAACCTCGCCAATGGCATCGCGATCTACGGCGGTACCGACCTCGCGGTCAAGAACAACCTGGTCTCCGACACCAACGCCCTCGGCAGCGGTATCGCCATCTCCAACCAGAAGTTCCTGGACCCCTTCTCTCCTCTCGCCGGAACCATCACCGTCTCCGGGAACACCCTCGTCCGTGCGGGCGCGATTAACCCCAACTGGAACCACCCCATGGGCGCGTTGCGAGTCGACTCCTACGACAGCGCCATCGAGGCGAACGTCAACGTCACCGGTACGACGATCACCGACAGCCCGTACAGCGCCTTCGAGTTCGTCTCGGGCGGCGGGCACGGGTACGCGACCAAGAACATCACCGTCGACGGTGCCAGCGTCAACAAGGTCGGCACGGTCGTCGTCCAGGCCGAGTCGCAGGGCGCGGCCAAGTTCAGCAACGTCCAGGCCACCGGCGTCGGCGCGGCGGGCATCTACAACTGCCCCTACCCGACGGGCTCCGGCACCTTCACGCTCACCAACGGCGGCGGCAACTCGGGCTGGGACAGCACCTGGGCCGACTGCTCCAGCTGGCCGCAGCCCGGCGCCGGGAACCCGGACCCCGATCCGGCCCGCAACCTCGCCAAGGGCCGCCCGGCCAGTGCCACCGGCTCGCAGGACGTCTACACGCCCGGCAAGGCGGTCGACGGCGACGCGAACAGCTACTGGGAGTCCACCAACAACGCCTTCCCGCAGGCCTGGACGGTCGACCTGGGATCGACGCTGGCGGCCCGCCGTCTCGTTCTCAAGCTGCCGCCCGCCTCCGCCTGGCAGGCCCGCACGCAGACCCTGTCCGTGCTGGGCAGCACGGACGGCTCGTCGTACGCGACGGTGGTGGCCTCGAAGGGCTACCGCTTCGACCCGGCGACCGGGAACACCGTGACGGTCACTCTGCCGAGCGGCACGAACCTGCGCTATCTCAGGCTCAACGTCACCGCCAACACCGGCTGGGCCGCCGCCCAGTTCAGTGAGGTGGAGGCCTATCTGTCCTGAGACCGAGGGGCGCCCCGCGCTTGGCCGCCTGGATCTGCTCGTACACAGGGGGCCGCGGTTCGGCGAAGCGCGGGGCGACCCGTGTGCGCAACTGGTCCCGCTCGTCCGGGAGATCGACTTTCCACCAGGCCCTCCAGAGCGGCGCGGGTTGCGCAGATGCGGGAGCCCTCCTCGCTGTGCGTCCGCCCGCACGATCGTCTCGGCCGAGCTGTTGAAGGCCGGACTGCGCCGGGTACGGCGGCAGGGGTGCGCCATCGTCGACCAGGAGCTGGAGGAGGGCCTGCGCTGGGTCGCCGCCCCGGTGCGGGAGCGGGACGGCGAGGTGGTCGCGGCGGTCGACATCCCCGTGCACGCGAGCCGCAACTCGGCCGAGTCCGTACGCCGTGACCGCTGCCCCACTTGCTGGCGACGGGGGCCCGCATCGAGGCGGACCTCCAGGTCACAGGTCCAGGACGAGCCGCTTCCCCCGGCAGCGGGACACACAGATGAGCATGGTCTCGCCCGCCTCCCGCTCCTCGTCCGTGAGCACCGAGTCCCGGTGGTCCGGAGCCCCGTCGAGGACGTCCGTCTCGCAGGTCCCGCAGGTGCCCTCGGTGCAGGAGAAGAGCACCTCCACGCCGGCGGCGCGCACGGTGTCGAGCACGGAGACGTCCGGCGCGACGGTGAGTGTGCGGCCCGAGCGCTCCAGGACCACTTCGAACTCCGTGTTCTCACCGGCGACTTGAGCCTTCGGCTGGAAACGCTCGACGTGCAGGACCCCGGCGGGGCAGCGTGCCTCCACCGCGTCGAGGAGCGGCCCTGGACCGCAGCAGTACACGAGGGTGCCCTCGGGAACGCCGGCGAGGACGGAGGCGAGGTCGAGCAGCCCGGCCTCGTCCTGGGGAGCGATCGTCACCCGGTCGCCGTACCGGCTCAACTCTCCGGTGAACGCCATGGATTCGCGGGTCCGCCCGCCGTACAGCAGTGTCCACTCAGCGCCCGCCGCCTCCGCCGCGGCCAGCATCGAAAGGATCGGCGTGATACCGACGCCGCCCGCGATGAAGCGGTATCGCGGGGCGGGCTCGAGCGCGAAGTGGTTGCGTGGACCTCGGACGCGGACCTTGTCGCCTTCATCCAACCGACCGTGGACGTACGCGGATCCACCGCGCCCGTCCGGCTCGCGCAGTACCGCGATCCGCCAGGCCTGGCGGTCCGCCGGGTCACCGCACAGCGAGTACTGGCGCTCCAGGCCGGGCCCGAGCACGACGTCGATGTGGGCGCCCGGCTCCCAGGAGGGGAGTTTCTCGCCGAGCGGGTGGCGCAGGGTGAGGGCGAGCACGCCGTCGGCCGCGGACTCCCGCCGCTCGACGACGAGTTCGGCTTCGTACAGGGTCATCGTTCGTTTCCTCGGGGCGCGTGTCCTTCGGGGTGGGCGAGCATCCACTCCCACATCTGGATCGGGTCCTGGGCGGTGTGCTCGGCGCCGCAGTGGCAGGTGCCGTGCAGGACATCGGTGCCCGGGAGCCAGTCGACGCGGTAGATCTCGCCGGTGGGACTTGTCACTGGACCTTCTCCATCGGCTTGTCGCCCTCCTCGACCAGCCGGGCCAGGATGCGGCGGGCGGCTAGACCACCGGTGTCGATGTTGATGCTCAGCTCCTGGTAGCCGGTGCGCTCGGTGCCGAGCGTCCTCTGCAGCAGGTTGAGCGCGTCGACGTCCTGCATCACGACCGTGTGGTTGAAGTCCCGCAGGAACGTGGTGACTTCGTCGTCGTCGCGGGCGAAGTCCCGGGAGACCGCCCAGAAGTCGTACACCTTGCCGTCACCGGACGGCGTGATCGCGTACGTGATCTCCGTGTGGAAGGCGTTCGGGTCGCTGCCGTCCGACTCCGGCAGCACACCCACCGGCGCGATCCGGCTGTGCAGCAGATACAGGCACGGCGCGAAGTACTCGATGTCCTGCCAGCGGGTGATGCGGCCCTCGATGCCGGTCGAGCGGGCGTAGAACGGCGGGCACTCGGCGTCGTCCATGTGCCGGGAGACCCGCACGACGCCCGCGCCCTCGTCGACCTCGGTGGTGATCGGCGTCTCGGCGACCTCGGGCGTGCCGATGTAGCCGCCGTGCAGATAGGTCTCGTGGGAGAGGTCGAGGAGGTTGTCGACGAGGAGGCCGTAGTCGGCGTCGATGGGCTCCATGCCGCAGACCGTGGTCCAGTCCGGCGAGTCCATGTGACGGGCGCGCGGGAGGGTCGTCGGATCGGCGAGGGCCGGGTCGCCGATCCAGACCCAGACGAACGAGTCCTGCTCGAGCACCGGGTACGAGGCGACACGCGCCGTGCGCGGTATGCGCTTCTGGCCCGGCACGTACACACAGGTGCCCGTCGTGTCGTAGGTGAACCCGTGGTACCCGCACACGATCCTGTCGCCGTCGAGCCGGCTCTCCGAGAGCGGGAAGCGGCGGTGCACGCAACGGTCGGACAGTGCGACGGCCGTCCCGTCGTCCTCGGTGCGGTAGAAGACGACCGGCTCGCCGAGGATCGTCCGGCCGAGCAGTTCACGCCCCACCTCGTGGGAGTAGGCGGCGACGTACCACTGGTTTCTGGCGAAGGCGGTCATGTGCGGCATGAGAGGGGTCCCGTCATCCTCGACGTCGTGTCGGGAACACCATGACGATGTCGCCTACACCCCGGCAATAGGACTTCCGTCGGACGGAAACTCCCTGGCCAGCCGCTTGCTGCCTACCACGTGGTATTCAGTTCGCTTCACCGCTCCGGCCGAGAGCGGGAGAGGTGCACTTTCTCGTCCTGCACTCGCGGGGTCGAATCGGGGTCGAATCGAGCACTTCGACCGTTCCACGGGTCGATGCGCTCTCTTGCCGCGACGGTTAGCCTCGCTTCGTCATCGAGTTTTTCACATTAGGGGCGGACCGGGTCAAGTCCCCTTGGCGGGCTCGCCATCAGGCCGCTTGTTCCCCGGACGCGTCCAATGGGGCAAACAAGCCGCTGAAGGTGGTGACGGCCACGCCCTCCACGGCCCGCGGCGGGTGCGTCCCCGGCCAACTCCTGGGGGCCCCAGATCAGGTACCCGGTGCCCAGGCCGAAGGACCCGAGCGCCATAGGGGGGAAGGCGAAGGCGGCGAAGGTGAGCTCCATGTCTGCTCATTCCTTGTGGTTATGCGGGGGCTGGGCGATCAGCGCGACGCCCGGCGGCGATACCCAGGGCGGTCGCCGTAGCCTGGACGTCCGATGATTCGGACGAGGTCTTCTCGGCAAAGAGCGCACTCGCTCGACGTCGGCTGCGGTGGGCGAGGTTCGACGGGATGGTGGACGGTGGTTGCTGACCGGTGGCGCCGTGCCGCCCGGGATGCGGCGGGTCGGGCGGCAGGGGCGAGTCAGGCGCCGGTGGTGTGGGTCAGCGCGGAGAACTCCTCGTCCGTGAGCGTGATCTCCGCCGCCGCGACGTTCTCCTCCAGGTGGGCAACTCGGGAAGTGCCCGGGATGGGAAGCATCACCGGCGAGCGGCGCAGCAGCCAGGCCAGCGCGAGCTGCGCCGGACTGGCGCCGTGCCGCTTGGCCGCGCTGTCCAGTGGGCCGCCTGGACGCGCGAGCTCACCCGTGGCTATGGGGAACCACGGGATGAAGGCCAGGTTCTCGCGCTCGGCGTAGTCCAGGACGTCCTCGGCACTCCGGTTGGCGAGGTTGTACAGGTTCTGCACCGATACGATGTCCGCGATCTGGCGCGCCTGCTCGATCTGCTCGACGGTGACCTCGGACAAGCCGATGTGCTGGATCTTGCCCTCCTGCTGGAGGAGCACCAGCTCCCCGAGTTGCTCGGCCAAGGGCACCTTGGGGTCGATGCGGTGCAGCTGGTACAGGTCGATGCGCTCCACATCCAGGTGACGCAGACTCAGCTCGGTCTGCTGTCGCAGGTATTCGGGCCTGCCAAGGGGGCGCCAGTCGTCCGGGCCGGACCGAGACAGGCCGCCTTTTGTGGCGATGACGAGATCGTCCGGGTAAGGCTGCAGCGCCTTGTGGATCAGCTGTTCACTCACGAAGGGCCCGTAGGAATCGGCGGTGTCGATGAAGTTCACCCCGAGTTCCACGGCGCGCCGCAGGACCCGCACGGCCTCGTCAGGGTCCTTGGGCTCGCCCCACACGCCGGGGCCGGTCAGCTGCATGGCTCCGTAGCCGAGCCGGCGGACGGGCAGGTCACCACCGAGGGGGAAGGTGCCGGAAACCTCAGCGGGACGGAAAAGAGAGGGGTTGCTCATGATATGTCCTTTCATAAGGTTGGTGGTGCGTCGCAGGTCCCCGAGCGCTCGGCTGGGAGTCGACCAAGCGATCAGGCGGCTCCGTCATACCCGGGGCAACGACGTGCCCTCGCTCCCCGGCACAGGACTCTCGATGTCAGGGCCCGCACGAGCCGGTACGACGCACCTGCTCCCGTTCGGTCGAAGGGGCAGTCACGTCGGCCCAGTGGATGGCGCACCCGGCCTGCTGTTGGTCGCCGTGTGCGGCGGCGAGCCGGTCGATGATCACCAGTCCGCGACCGCACTCGTCGTTGACGGGGTCGACTGCCCGGTCGCAGTGCGGCGCGGCAGGACCTCCGTCGGACACCTCGATGTGCACCCGCCCGGAGGCGGGGTCACAGCAAAGTCCGAGGCACAGGGGCGGCTGTGCGTGTTGCACGGAGTTGGTGACGAGTTCGGAGACGGTCAGCAGCACCGAGTCGGCCGTCTCCCCAGTGACTTCGCAGTGGGAGAGCAGCTGTCTGGTGATCCTGCGGGCTTCCCCGGCGGCCTCCGGGCGGTGCTCAAGGACCCACCTGCTGTCGGATGCCGGCGTTTGCCGGGTTTCGGCCTGTCGGCGGAAAAGACCTGGTGGGCAGGCATACATCACGGCCATCACCTTCTTACAGCAACTCGGTTGTGCCTTCGGACTATGGGTCCTGCTTGTGCTGTACGTCACAACCTTCGCGTCGATCCGTGCGTTGTGTCTTCGCGGCCAGCACCCAACCTCCGTACCGGCCAGCAGGAATCCGCCGACCTCAGCCAGCAGCAGCACGCAACGGCGGGGCTGGGACCTCGGCGCTCCACCGTGCCCGGTCCGAGCCGGGTCTCCCTCCGGTGCCATCACACCGCTGACAGCGGGGTGCGAGAGTCCCGCCTGGCATTGCAGCTAGCAGGTATACCGAGATGCCCGTTGGCGGGGGCAGACATTGGGGCCGCCCCCGCAGACCGCAGACGTCGAGACCGCTCGCTGACGGTCTGAGCTGGCCGGACGTGCAGCGCGCCAACGATCACGAGTGCAGAGCTGCCGAGACCTTGGTGGGCAATGCGTACCCTGGTGGCCGCCGTACAGCGAGCGGACCCCGACTGCCGCCGCATCGTCCATGCCGTACGGGTGGGGCAGTTGGGCGCGATCGCGGGCGCGGAGTCCGCCGGTTTCCGCTACGTCGTCGACGTCGACGTAGGGAAGGCGGACATCAGCCTGCTGGTCGCCGAGCCGGACTGGGCGACCAGGACCGACATCGACCTGGATCGCGTTCCGGGAGCCTGAGGGCTCGGGGTGTGAGACGAGAGGCGCGAGTGTCGATTGTTCCTTGAGCCGGTGGCTTGAAGCCGCGCCGCCGCGAGCCGGGCGGCACGCGGGGGCGCGGCCGGGTCTGTTCCCCGCCAGGCAGGTGCCGTTACGCCCAGGTGCAACCCCACGGCGCGCGGGTAGCGTCGGGCTCATCACGCAAGACACGCCGATCGCGCACGAGTCAGGGATCTTCCAGATCGCCGGCAAGCCGGTGGCCCGGCTGGGCTTCGGGACCATGCGGCTGACCGGACCCGGCATCTGGGGCGAGCCGGACGACCGCGAGGAGTGCCTGCGCGTCGTCGGTCGTGCCGTCGAACTCGGCGGGCAGCTGATCGACACCGCCGACTCGTACGGCCCCCATGTCAGTGAGGAGATCATCCGCGAGGCGATCCACCCGTACCCCGACGACGTGCTGATCGCCGCCGAGGCGGGCTTGACCGCCCGGGCCCAAACGTGTGGGCCCCGGTCGGGCGGCCCGAGTACCTGCGGCAGCAGGCCGAGATGAGCCTGCGGCGGCTCGGCCTGGACCGCATCGGCCTGTTCCAGCCGAACCGCATCGACGCGCTGGTGCCGCTCGAGGACCAGGTCGGCGAGCTGAAGCAGCTCCAGGACGAAGGCAAGATCGTGGCGATCGGGCTCTGCGAGGTCACCGTGGGCCAGATCGAGCAGTCCCGGCGGATCGCGGAGATCGTCTCCGTGCAGAACCGCTACAACCTCACTGACCCCACCTCGGAAGACGTGGTCGACTACGAGTCGGTCGGTCGAACCACGTCGTGGTGGTGAGGGTGCTGTGCCGCGGCCCGGGTTTCTCGTCCCGTGAGAGTCGTGGCGATGTCGGACCCGCCGCCGACGGGCCCGGCATCGGCAGGAGCTGTGGCTCAGGCGGCGGGGGTGCGCAGCGGCGCCAGGGCTCCGCTCCAGGCGACGACCTGGTCGAGCAGGACGCCGAGGGCCTGCGTGTTGTAGTCGCCGGGCTTGAAGACGCTGAAGTTCTCGAACTCGGTCATCAGCGACAGCGCCACCTGCTGGCGTACGTCGGCCATCTGCAACTCGCCGACGACCAGCCGCAGGTGCTCGACGGCGCGGGCGCCGCCGACCCCGCCGTACGACACGAAACCGGCCGCCTTGTTGTTCCACTCGTTGTAGAGGTAGTCGATGGCGTTCTTGAGCACGCCGGAGGTGCTGTGGTTGTACTCCGGGGTGACGAAGACGAAGCCGTCGAAGGAGGCGATTGTCTCGGCCCACTTCTTGGTGTGGTCGTTCTGGTACTGGCCCATCGACGGGGGCAGCGGCTCGTCCAGGTGCGGCAGCGGGTAGTCACGCAGGTCGACGAGCTCGTACTCGGCGTCGCTGCGGCTGGAAGCGATGTCGTAGACCAACTTGGCCACCTGCTCGCCGTTGCGGTTGGGGCGGGTGCTGCCGAGGATGATGCCGATCCTGGTCATGGCTATTCCTTGGGACGAAGCTTCAGGAAGTGTGCGGGAGGGGTTGGGCGGGGATGACGCCGAGGCGGCCCGCCTGGTAGTCCTCGAAGGCCTGCTGGACCTCTTCGGGGGTGTTCATCACGAACGGGCCGTACTGGACGACGGGTTCGCGGAGGGGAAGGCCACCCAGCACGAAGAGTTCCAGCTTGGGAGAACGGGACTCCTGGACCCGGTCGGCGGTCACACGCAGTGCGTCACCCGCTCCGAAGACGGCGAGCCGGCCCTCCTCGATCGGGCGGCCCTCGCCGCCGACCGTCCCGTGGCCCGCCAGGGCGTAGACCAGCGCGTTGTAGGCCGGATCCCAGGGCAGGTCGACCCGGGCGCCGGGCTCGACGGTGAGGTGGGCGACGGTGATCGGGGTGTGGGTGGTGCCCGGGCCGGTGTGGCCGGCGATGTCTCCGGCTATCACGCGGATCAGCGCGCCGCCGTCGGGGGTGGTGAGCAGTCCGGTGTGCTTGCCGCGGATGTCCTGGTAGCGCGGCGGGCTCATCTTCTTGGCCCGGGGCAGGTTGACCCACAGCTGCACGCCGTGGAACACCCCGCCGCTCCTGACCAGATGCTCCGGCGGCTTCTCGATGTGCAGGATGCCGGCGCCCGCGGTCATCCACTGGGTGTCGCCGTCCGTGATCTGCCCGCCGCCGCCGTTGGAGTCCTGGTGCTCCACGGCGCCGTCGATGAGATAGGTGACGGTCTCGAAGCCTCGGTGCGGGTGCCAGGGGGTGCCCTGTGCCTCGCCCGGCGCCTGCTCGATCACGCCCATGTGGTCCATGTGCACGAAGGGATCCAGCTCGGGCAACGGCACCCCGGCGAAGGCGCGGCGCACCGGGAAGCCCTCACCCTCGAAGCCGTGCTGCGCCGTGGTGAGGCGGCGGACGGGCCGGTAGACGGTGCCGGCCGGGTCCAATTCCGGCAGTCGCGGCAGGACCAGGACGTCGTCCACGGTGATGGCAGGCATGCGTTTCTCCTTTCGCTTCCTGCTGCTGTTCAGAAGGAGTGCGGCCCGAAACGGCCCCAGGCCACGAAGGCGGTCAGGGCGAGCAGGACCACGTTCACGACGACCGACTGGGCCTCCCCGCGTCGGCTGTGCGTGATCCCGGCCCCGAACATGGTCAAAGCCAGACCGCTTGCGGCCAGCGGAACCAGGTCCGGCGCGATGTCCACCGCCGCGGGCAGAATCAGCCCGAGCGCGGCCAGAATCTCCAGTAGGCCGATCGTCCTGATCGCTCCCGGCGAGAAGTCCTCGGCCCAGCCCATGGACGGGGAGGCGGTCAGCTTCTCCTTCGGCTGGGCGAGCTTGGCAGCGCCGGCACCGAGGAACACCAGAGCGAGCAGGGCGGCGACAGCCCACAGGGCGACGTTCATTGATACCTCTTGTGATCGGGTTGTGCGGATCCGCGCGGTGGGGTGCCCCGCAATGATCATTGATGTGTCATCTAACGTAGAACAGAGTAGATGACACATCAACCCCCGAGGTCCGGGACGGCCGATGCCGTCACGGTGTCCGGTCAGGCGCCGATGACGAGCTTGCCCCGCAGCGCTTCGGCGGGAACGCTGCGGTACTTGCCCAGCGGAGGGCCAGGATGACCTCCCTTATGGGCGAGCGGTGGCGCACACCGACGCCGTACCGTGCGGCCATTTGGTTGAACCTGGCCGAATCTCTCACCTGTGAAGGTTGATGTATCAACTGCGACTGGGTACATTGCAGTTGACGCGTCAACGAGACAGTTCTCTCCTCGGGCAGGGGCACCTTAAATGAGCGACAAGAAGGTCATCGCGGTCACCGGAGCAACGGGCGCACAGGGCGGAGGTGCGGCACGGGCGATTCTCGCCGATCCGGATTCGGGCTTTGCGGTACGCGCGCTGACCCGGACTCCCGACTCGCCCGCCGCCAAGGAACTCGCCGGCCTCGGGGCCGAGATCGTACAGGCGGACTTCCACGACGAGCCGACGGTACACAAGGCGTTCGAGGGGGCCTACGGCGCCTTTCTCGTCACCAACTTCTGGGCGCACGGCTCGGCGGCCAAGGAGACGGAGGAGATCAACGTCCTGGTCCGGGCCGCCGAGGCTGCGGGCCTGCGGCACGTGGTGTGGTCGACGCTGGAGGACACCCGCGACCTGCTGCCGCTGGACGACGAGCGGATGCCCGTCCTGCAGGACAGGTACAACGTGCCGCACTTCGACGCCAAGGGGGAGGGGAATGAGCTGTTCACGCAGGCCGGAGTGCCGACGACGTTCCTGAACACCACCTTCTTCTTCCAGGGCTTCCTGCAGGGCATGGGCCCCAAGCGCGCCGAGGACGGCGTACTGACCCTGACCCTGCCGCTGGAGGACGGCAAGCTCCTTGCCGGTGTGGACGTGGCGGACATCGGCCGGACCGCTCACGCCATCCTCCAGGGCGGTGACCAGTTCATCGGCAGCACCGTCAACCTGGCGGGCGACCACCTGACCGGCGCCCAGTACGCGGAGAAGCTGGGGGCCGCGATCGGCGAGCCGGTGCGCTTCCAGGCTGTGCCCTACGACGTCTTCCGCTCCCTCGACATTCCGGCGGCCGAGGAGATCGCCAACATGTTCCAGTACTACGGAGACTTCGACCGGGAGTTCACCGGCGCCCGTGACCTGGACCGGCTCCGGCAGCTCAACCCGGCGCTCAAGAGCTTCGACGACTGGCTGGCCGAGAACGCCTCGAAGATCGCGATCAGCTGAACAGAGGTGCGACGAGCACGGTGCCTCTTGGAGGGCCCGGCCGTTGCGATCGCCTACGGCTCGCCCCGGCCGCCCCGGACTCGTCGTCAGTGAACTGGTGATGCAAGACCATCTGGGCTGAGCAGCCCGTCACGGAGCAGACCGATCCGGTCATGTGGGGCGTGCAGTCCCTGGCACTTCGACACGGGTCGGAGGAGCGGGTGGTTGTGGAGTAAATCCGGAGACGCGGCCCTGGACAGTCAAGGCAGGACAGGCCGAGCCGCGCCTCCGGAGTCGGAGTAGGCCCTCAGGCGGGGCCGGGCGGGCTGTGGCCGGGTATCTCGCCGAAAATGCCGCGGCAACTTCGGTGAACTGTCAACTACGTTTACACTTTTTCCATGGAAGAGACGGTGCGGTGGTTGACGCCGGAGGAGCAGCACGCATGGCGGGGCTTCGTCAGGCTGCATGAAAGGCTCGGGGGCCGGTTGGCGCGCCTGCTGCAGACGGAGTCGAATGTGTCGGCTGCGGACTTCGCGGTGTTGGTCCATCTGACGGATGTGCCGGAGGGGCGACAGCGGTTTCTGGATCTTGCCCAGGCGTTGGAATGGGAGAAGAGCCGGATGTCCCATCACATCGCCCGGATGGTCAAGCGCGGGCTGGTGACGCGGCAGGAGTGCCCTGAGGACGGACGCGGTGCGTTCGTGGTGATCACCGAAGGGGGGCGGGAGGCGATCGAGGCTGCCGCCCCGCGCCATGTCGAGGCGGTGCGAGCCCTGTTCCTCGACCATGTGACGCCGGCAGAGTTGCGGGTGCTGGCCGACATCTCTGATCGTGTCGTGGGCAAGTTGGACGAGGACCCGTCCTGACCGGAAGGGGCGAGTCGGGCGGCAAGTGGTGACAGGGGGGTACGGAGCCCTGTCGGCGTGAAGCCGTACTGGCCGAGGTGTGGCGGCCGGTGTTGGCCCGGCGTGGGGTTACATGACCAGGGCGAGCGTCGCCGCGGTGGCCACGGAGACCGGGATGAGCCGGTGGCCCTACATCTTGGGGAGCGGCGGCACTGGGTGCTTGCTCATGATCGACACCCTGTTGAACGCGTTGATGGTGATCGCCACCCAGATCGCGGCGGAGACCTGTTCATCGGTGAGGACCTCCCGGGTGACCTCGTAGGCGGACGTCTGGGCGTCGGCGTTCGTCGGATCGGTCGTCGCCTCGGCCAGTGCGAGCGCCGCGCGCTCCGAGCGGGTGAACATCTCGGTGTCCCGCCAGGCCGCCAGTACTCCCAGCCTCTGTGCCGACTCGCCCGCCCGCAGGGCTGCCTTGGTGTGTACGTCGAGGCAGTAGGCGCAGCCGTTCATCTGTGACACCCGGAGGTTGATCAGTTCGACGGCGGTGCGGTCGAGCCCCGCCTCGGCGGCGGTCGCGCGTACCGCCTCCGAGGTCTGCGCCAGGGCGTGGAAGGCCTTGGGGCTCTGCTTGTCTATGAAGATCCTCCGGAGTACGGATCTGGCGGTGCGGTGGGTCACTTCGGGCCTCCTCGGGCCGCTCGGGGTGGCCTGCACGCCGGGTATGCGCTGTGGCCATCGGTCTGTTCTCATGGCATGGTAGTTGATGTGACAACCAGAGTGTGTGAGGGGTGGTCCCGGTGAGTAATGCCGAAAGCGAACCTGCGGCGCTGCGGTGCGGAGTGCTGGTTGGCGACGGCCGACCGGCCGGAGCGCCCCGGGTCGATGTGCTGTCGGCGCGGGAGGTGCCGTTGGGCGGGCCGCGTGCCTTGCTCGTCCGGCGGACGCTGCCGCAGCGGGCCCGGACGCTCATCGGAGCCTGGTGCTTCGCCGACCACTACGGTCCCACCGACGCCACCGCGACCGGCGGCATGGACGTCGCCCCACATCCGCACAGCGGGCTGCAGACCGTGAGCTGGTTGTTCAGCGGGGAGATCGAGCACCGGGACACGCTCGGCACCCGCGCCCTGATCCGGCCCGGCGAGATGAACCTCATGACCGGCGGCTACGGCATCGCCCACTCGGAGATCTCCACCCCGCGCACCACCGTCATCCACGGCGTCCAGCTGTGGGTGGCGCTGCCCGAGGAGTACCGGAACACCGAACGGGACTTCCAGCACCACGTGCCCGAACCCGTGCGGGTTGACGGGGCCGAGATCAGGGTCTTCCTGGGCTCGCTCGCCCAAAGCACCTCGCCGGTGCGGACCTTCACGACCTTGCTCGGGGCCGAGATCCTCCTCGAACCGCGCGCGGCGGTCACCCTCGCCGTGGACCCCGCCTTCGAGCACGGCCTTCTCGTGGACAGCGGGGACATCCGCCTGATCGACACCGAGCTGCGCCCGGCCGAACTCGGCTATGTGCCCTGCGGTGTCGACGCCCTCACGGTGGTGAACGAGTCGGACGGTCCGGCACGGACGATCCTGCTCGGGGGCCCTCCGTTCGACGAGGAGATCGTCATGTGGTGGAACTTCATCGGCCGCAGCCATGAGGACATCGTCCGGGCCCGGGAGGACTGGGAGGCGTCCTCCGACCGCTTCGGTGTCGTCGAGGGCTATCCGGGGAGCCGCCTTCCCGCGCCGGCTCTGCCGAACGCCGTCATCATGCCGCGCGGGAATCCCCCGCGTCGCTGACCTTCGTACGAAAGGGCACCTCATGAGCCAGTCTTCAGCCGCTCCGAGGGCGCCGGGCCGGCCGCGAGAGTGGAATGGGGACGCTCCGCGGTGCGTTGCGCGCATATAGTTGATATGTCAACCACGGGAGCTGAAGACGATGCAGTTCGGCATCTTCACCGTCGGTGACGTGGCCACCGACCCGACCACGGGTCGCACCCCGACCGAGCGCGAGCGGATCAAGGCGATGGTCACCATCGCGCAGAAGGCCGAAGAGGCGGGTCTGGACGTCTTCGCCACCGGCGAGCACCACAACCGGCCGTTCGTGCCGTCGTCCCCGACCACGATGCTGGGCTGGATCGCCGCACGCACTGAGCGGATCGTCCTTTCTACGGCCACCACACTGATCACCACCAACGACCCGGTGAAGATCGCCGAGGACTACGCGATGCTCCAGCACCTGGCCGACGGCCGGGTGGACCTGATGATGGGCCGCGGCAACACCGGCCCGGTCTACCCCTGGTTCGGCAAGGACATCCGTCAGGGCATCAACCTGGCCATCGAGAACTACGCGCTGCTGCACCGGCTGTGGCGCGAGGACGTCGTCGACTGGGAGGGACGGTTCCGTACGCCGCTGCAGGGCTTCACCTCCACGCCGCGGCCGCTGGACGGCGTACCGCCCTTCGTCTGGCACGGCTCCATCCGCTCCCCGGAGATCGCCGAGCAGGCCGCGTACTACGGCGACGGCTTTTTCCACAACAACATCTTCTGGCCCAAGGAGCACACCAAGAAACTGATCGACGTGTACCGGGAGCGGTACGCGCACTACGGCCACGGCACCCCCGAGCAGGCCATCGTCGGCCTCGGCGGCCACGTCTACATGCGCCGCAACTCGCAGGACGCCATTCGCGAGTTCCGCCCGGTCTTCGACCACTCGCCGGTGATGGGCGGGGGGATTTCCCTGGAGGAGTACATGGAGCAGACCCCGCTGACCGTCGGCACCCCTGAGCAGGTCATCGAGAAGACGCTTACCTTCCGTGAGTACTTCGGCGACTACCAGCGCCAGCTGTTCATGGTCGACGGCGGCGGAGTCCCGCTGAAAACCGCGCTGGAGCAGATCGACATGCTGGGCCAGGAGGTCGTACCGGTGCTCCGCAAGGAGTTCGCCAAGAACCGGCCGGCCGACGTGCCCGACGCCCCCACCCACGCCTCCCTCCTCGCCGCTCGAGACGCAGAGCGTGCGGCGACCGCTTGAGACCGAAAAGGAACGCTTCGTGGCGGGCGGCCTACGAGGGTGACGTACACGAGGACGGTCGCCGCCACTCCCATGGCCCAGCGAGGCGCGTTGCGCCGCACCCTGCCTTTTCGCGGGTGTGCGTCGGACGTGGGATCGGGCTGCCTACCGGGACCACGAGGACGACGGACGGGGCCGGCGGTCACCGGATCGTCCCTTGTCGACCTGGGCGCTGCCGAAGTACACGACGGAGGTCCCGGCCCCGCGGACCGCCACTGGGGAGTCGACGGCGGTGCCGGTGGCGGCGGCTGCGGTGGCGGAGCTCGCCGCCCGGTGCGACCTTCAGGCCCGTCACGGCGACGGTCGTGAGGCTGCGGCCATGCGACCTTCAGGCCCGTCACGGCGACGGTCGTGAGGTTGCGGCCAGGATCGCGGTGCGTGTCGTACGGCGGTGAACGCGCATGGGTTCTCCGTCGCCGGGGGCTCGCCCTGATCGTGGGCAGCTGACTGGCAGCGCGCCCCGGCCCAAGCCCAGCGGTCAGGACGCGTACCGGGGTGTCCACTGCGCTGCCGAGATCGCGGCACGCAGCTCGGCGTCCGTGGCCTCGGGTGCGACGCCGTCCTCGACGGCGGCCTTCGCCGCGGCCAGCGCGATCTCGCGGGCCGCGTCCCTCAGGCCCACCAGCGGTGGCAGCAACGGGGTCACCTCGTTGGAGCCCGCCCGCACCGCGCACTCCCCAACGGCCCGCGCCGCCGCCACCATCATGCGGTCGGTCACCCTCGAGGCCCGGCAGGCGGCCACGGCCAGTCCGATGGCGGGGAAGACATAGACGTTGTTGGCCTGCGCCACCGGCACCTCGCGCCCGTCCAGCTTCAGCGGCGGGAAGGGCGAACCGGCGGCGATCAGCGCCCTGCCTTCGGTCCAGTGGGCGAGGTCGGCAGGCTCGGCCTCGGAGTGTGAGGTCGGGTTGGACAGCGGCAGGATCACCGGTCGGTCGCAGGCGTCGGCCATCGTCCGCACGATCTCCTCGGTGAACGCGCCGTGCGCCGTGGACAGCCCGATCAGCACCGTCGGCTTCACCTCGCCGACGACCCGCGCCAGGTCGGGCACACCCGCGCCCCACTCCCGTACCTCCGCGTCGTCGCGCGCGTACACCCGCTGCTCGGGTGAGAGGTCGGTGCGAGAGCGCACCAGCAGGCCGCCCACGTCGACGAACCAGAAGTGGTCGGCCGCCTGCTGCTGGGAGACACCCTCCTCGACGAGCGCGGTGCGGATCATGTCGGCGACGCCGATCGCCGCTGATCCCGCGCCGAGGACCACGATGCGGTGGTCGGTCAGCCGCGATCCGGCAACCATCGTGGCGGTGCTCAGCGCGCCGAGCGCCACGGCCGCGGTGCCCTGGATGTCGTCGTTGAAGGTCAGCAGCCGGTCCTGGTAGCGGCCGAGGATGGGACGGGCGTGCGCGGTCGCGAAGTCCTCCCACTGCAACAGGGTCCCGGGTAGTTCTGCCTCCACGGCGGAGACGAACGCCTCGACCATTTCGTCGTACTCGGCACCGGTGACGCGGTGCTGCCTGCGGTCGGCGAGGTGCCGCTCGACGAGGAGGCCACCATTTGCCCTTCGGCAAGATGACATGTCGGCGGTATCGATGGAGGTCCGGTCGGATCTTCGTCTGGAGTCGGCCACGGCGGCCGCGAGGTCGGAGAGGGCTCCGAGAGACTCAAGGCGTCGACCATGTCGAAGCGCGCGGCCGTACCACGGGCGTTGCATGCCCCACAGGGCGCTCGCGTTGGGCCAGCCCGTCAAGCCTCCGACTGCGGGCTCAGGCTCCGGAGATCCGTCCGATGTCAGCCTTTGAAGAGGGCGCCTGAGTCGGGGACGGGGGTGTGGGCGCCGAGTGCGGACAGCAGCTGCCAGGAGGTGGCGGTGGAGGCGGTGATGACGGGCAGGTTGACGATGGCTTCGGCGGCGGGGATGGCTTGCAGGGAGGGCATCTGCACGCAGGCGCTGAGGACCACGGCGTCGGCGCCGCGCGTGTCGAGCCGGCCCGCGATGTCGGGCAACTGGCTCTGGTCGACGCGTCCGACGGCGAGGTTGTCGTCGACCTCCAGGCTGATCGCGTCCTGGACCTCGATGCCCTCGCCCTCGATGTAGTCGACCACGAGCGCGGTGAGGGGTTTGAGGTAGGGGGTCACGAGTGAGACCTTGCGGGCGCCCATGTGGTGCAGGCCGGCGACGAGTGCCCCCGCGCTGGATACGACGTGCACGGGCGCGCCGGCGTCCGCCGCGGTCTGGGTGAGCCGTTTTTCGATGTCGCGGTGTGCGCCGCGGCCCTGGGACATGATGGCGACCAAGCAGGCGTAGGCCATGACGTCCACGGCCGCGTCGGCCAGCTCGATGGCCGCGCGGTCGGCGTCCGCGTTCATCGCGGCGAGTTCTTCCGCGCTGACCGTTTTCATCCGCATCCGGCTGGAGTGGAACGTGAACCGGTCACCGGTCTCCGCCGCCACGCGGCGCAGCACCTCAGGGACTTCCGTCTCCATCGTCGTGTTGGAACTCGGCACCAACAGGCCCACACGGTAGGAACTCATCACACTTCGCCTTTCCTTAGATACGAGACACGCAGGTAAATCAGGACGTTGTCGCGGCTGAGCCGACCCCGCAGGCTTCGGTTCCTCGACCGAAGACCGGTGGCGGCTGCCGTCGGGTGCAGCCTGGGATGGTCATGAAGGTGATGGCGGCCGGCGTCTTGCGGTCAGCCGCTCGACGGCGGCCGCCATCCTGAGGGGATGCCTGATCTCTGCGGGCCAGCGCACCAGGAATCCCCGGCTTCGCGGGCACCAACCACCCGAGCTGGTCCGGTGACGAACCGCTTACCGGCCCACCGGCGTCAGGAAAGACGCGGTGTGGTGTGGGTCGGCGTTCCGTGGCTGGTCCTCAGTTACAGGATGCGTGCAGGCCACGGTTCTGCAGCCAGTCCAGAACGGTCGTCGCCGCCTTCGCCAGCTGCTCGGGCTGGTTACGGAGATAATGGTTCGCGCCGACGAGATGGTGCCGGGAGACCTCTCCGCTCAGGGTGTTCTCGATGAGGTCGGCGTGCGTGGTGGGCACCGCGTTGTCCGCGCCGGCGGTGACCACCAGGGCGGGCACCGTCACCTGGGATCCGAACTTCACCGTCGACGCGTTGGTCTCGTCGATGCTCCACTGCGAGAGCCAGCTGCGGAGCGAGGAGAACCGGGCCAGCGCGATGGGCGAGTTGTTCACCTGGGACGGAATGCCGATGAAGGACGTCCCGGCCTGTCGCTCGTTCGGTTCGAGCGTGGGGTCGAGCCAGCGGGGATCGGCCATCGTGCCGTAGACCACGAACGGCAGGCTCAGGCCGGTCTCTCCGTTCGGGCCCGCCTCGGCGAGCCTTTCCTTCACCCAGGCAGTGATGCGGCGGCTTCGTTCCAGCTGAGCCAGACGGTTGCGCAGGTGAGCCGGTCGGGTCGCCAAAGCGGGTCGCGGACGAGAAGTCAAGGCCTGCCTGCTCTGCGGTGTCCTCGCCTCTCGCGCAAACGGCTCCACGTGACTCGACCCCGCGATCTGCTGTGCGGCGAGGGCTGGAGTGACGTCATGTCACGCAGTCGGCGGGCGTGGTGGGAGTGATCAGGCACGAGAGCTGCTCCGATTGGTCCTGCTAGGCGGGTCGCTACCCGCCAAGTGGGCCATTGGAATAGCCCGCACCGGGCGGCCGCCCCGGCGTTGGGGGCGGTCGCCCCATGCATTGCGGTCGGCCTCATCACCCCCACGCAACCGCAGGTCAGAAAGGTGCGCTAGCTGTACCACTGGTTCCTGGCGAAGGCGGTCGAGTGAGGCATGGCGTTGCTGTCCCTGAAGGCGGGGCATCCTCGCCCCGCTGGCTCCAGATTCGTGACGGCCGCCACAGCCGGACAATGCTCCTTCCGTCAGGCGGAAGAGCCATGGCCCGTCGGTCGGCGGGCTGACGACCCGTCCGAAAACGTTCGTCTCACGTACCGCCGAGTTTCACATTGGGGTCACAGGACCCTTCCCTGACGTTTGGTGCTCTTGGAACACTCCTTTCGCGCACGTTCCCTCATCATCCGGCCGACCGGGCCCGTCAGGACAAGAGGTCACCCACCCATGCCTCAAGTGAATCGGCGCCATTTCCTCCAACTCGCCGGCGCCACCGCCGGGTTCACCGCGCTGTCCAACAGCATCCAGCGTGCCGCGGCACTGCCCGCGCACCACAGTTCCGGCACGATCGACGATGTCGAGCACATCGTCGTACTGATGCAGGAGAATCGTTCCTTCGACCACTACTTCGGCTCGCTGAGAGGCGTCCGCGGCTTCGGCGACCCGCGTCCGGCCACGACCTCGGGCACCAAGTCGGTCTGGTATCAGTCGAACGGCACCAAGGACGTGCTCCCCTTCCGTCCCGAGGCGGACAACCTGGGCCTGCAGTTCATCCAGGACCTCCCGCACGGCTGGAGCGACGGACATACCGCCTTCAACAAGGGCAAGTACGACAAATGGGTGCCCGCCAAGTCGTCGACGACCATGGCGTACCTGACGCGCGAGGACATCCCGTTCCACTACGCGCTCGCCGACGCGTTCACCATCTGCGACGCGTACCACTGCTCCTTCATCGGCTCCACCGACCCGAACCGCTACTACATGTGGACGGGTTACACCGGCAACGACGGCAAGGGCGGCGGCCCGGTCCTCGGCAACGACGAGGCCGGGTACGACTGGACGACGTACCCCGAGCGCCTCGAAGCGGCCGGGGTGTCCTGGAAGATCTACCAGGACGTCGGCGACGGCCTGGACGCCAATGGCTCCTGGGGCTGGATCTCCGACGCGTACCGCGGCAACTACGGCGACAACTCGCTGCTGTACTTCAACAAGTACCGCAACGCCAAGCCGGGTGACCCGCTCTACGACAAGGCCCGCACCGGCACCGACGCTCGCAAGGGCGAGGGCTTCTTCGACCAGCTCAAGGCCGACGTCCAGGGCAAGAAGCTGCCGAAGATATCCTGGATCGTGGCGCCCGAGGCGTTCACCGAGCATCCCAACTGGCCTGCGAATTACGGTGCTTGGTACATCTCCCAGGTCCTGGACGCGCTCACCTCCGACCCGGAGGTGTGGAGCAGGACGGCGCTGTTCATCACGTACGACGAGAACGACGGCTTCTTCGACCACCTCGTGCCGCCGTACCCGCCGCAGTCCGCCGCGCAGGGCAAGTCCACGGTCGACGTCGGCCCCGACCTGTACACGGGTGACGCGAGCCACGCCGCCGGACCGTACGGGCTCGGCCAGCGCGTGCCGATGCTCGTCGTCTCGCCCTGGAGCAAGGGCGGTTACGTCTGCTCCGAGACGCTCGACCACACCTCGATCATCCGGTTCATGGAGCGCCGCTTCGGCGTGCACGAGCCCAACATCTCGCCCTGGCGGCGCGCGATCAGCGGAGACCTCAGTTCGGCCTTCGACTTCGCCCGCAAGGACACGAAGCCGGTCGCGCTGCCGGACACCGACGGCTACCAGCCGCCGGACCACGACCGCCACCCCGACTATGTGCCGACGCCGCCCGCGAACCCCGTCCTGCCCCAGCAGGAGCGCGGCTCGCGCCCGGCCCGCCCGCTCAAGTACGCGCCGCTGGTGGATGGTTCGGTGGATGCGACGGCCGGTAAGTTCACGCTCACCTTCGGCTCCGGAGCCAAGGCCGGCGCCGCCTTCCTCGTCACCTCCGGCAACCGCACCGACGGCCCCTGGACATACACCACCGAGGCGGCCAAGACCGTCTCGGACACCTGGAACTCGGCGTACTCGAACGGCTCGTACGATCTCACCGTGCACGGCCCCAACGGCTTCCTGCGCACCTTCAGGGGCCCGGGGAAAGCCGCGGGGCCCGAGGTCACCGCCCGCCATGTCGGCAGCGACGTGGAGCTGACGTTCACCAACAAGGGCTCCGGCACGGTCACGTTGAAGCTCACCGACGGCTACGGCGGAACGTCGCAGTCCCTCAAGGTGCGGGCGGGGGCCACCGTGAAGCACACGGTGGACCTGCGGGCGAGTAAGCGCTGGTACGACCTGACCGTCGTGTCGAACGCCGACGAGGGCTTCTTGCGCCGGTTCGCCGGACATGTCGAGAACGGGCTGCCCGGTGTGAGCGACCCGGCGATGGTCACCGGGTGATGGCGGTCACCCGAGGGCCGGTTGTATTCCGGCCAACGCGCGGTAGTGTGCCCCGGTGACCACGCATTCGAACACTCCTGCAGGTTGGTACCCGGATCCGCACGGGGCGCCCCAGACGCTGCGCTACTGGGACGGCTCGCAGTGGACGGAGCACACGAATGCGGACCAGCAGGCCCAGGGCGCGCCGCAGGTGCCGCAGCAGGCTCAGCAGCCGCAACAGGCGTACGCCCAGCAGCAGCCGGCCGCGGGTCCCGACCCGCGGGTGCAGCGTCAGGTGCAGCAGCAGGCCGGGGTCGCGCCCAGCGGTGCCGGCGGCGGCAGCCTGTTCACCGAGCCGGTCCTGGTGGTGAACCAGAAGGCCAAGCTGATCGAGGTGACCAACGAGTACAGGGTCATGGATCAGAACGGCAACCAGATCGGCTCGGTCACCGAGGTCGGGCAGGGTGCGATCAAGAAGGTCCTGCGCTTCGTCTCCAGCCTCGACCAGTACATGACCCACAAGCTGGAGATCCGTGACGCGTACGGGCAGCCGCAGTTGCTCCTCACACGCCCCGCGAAGTTCCTCAAGTCGAAGGTGATCGTGTCGCGCCCGGACGGCTCGCCGGTCGGCGAGATCGTGCAGCAGAACATGATCGGCAAGATCAACTTCGCGATGAACGTCAACGGCCAGAAGGTCGGCGCGATCAAGGCGGAGAACTGGCGCGCCTGGAACTTCGCGATCGTCGACCACGCGGAGAACGAAGTCGCCCGGATCACCAAGACCTGGGAAGGCCTCGCGAAGACGATGTTCACCACTGCGGACAACTACGTCCTGCAGATCCACTACCAGCTCCCCGAGCCCCTGCTGAGCCTCGTCGTGGCGACGGCACTCACCGTCGACACGGCCCTCAAGCAGGACTCCCGCGGGCTGGGCTGACCCGGCGTACAAGGAAGGGCGGCCGCGGACCTCCGCGACCGCCCTTCTTGTGTCTCGGCCGGGGCCTGTCCGGCGGATCGGGTCGGAGGAAAGCTACGGCACCCGATCAGTGCCGGTGAGCGTGTCGGGCCCCGCGTCTCCGGCATGATCCGCCGGAAAGCCCCTAAAGGGCCGTCAGATGGCCCGAGTTCGGCTGTCGCGGCACCAACGAGGGTTCGTACGCTGCCGAGTCCGGCTCCAGTGCCAGTACCGCGGCGACCGGATGGTCCTCGTGCACCACGGGGACGGGCAGCGGCTCGGGCGCCGACCGCGACAGCGTCACCACGCCCCACGCCGCGACCGCCGCTCCCACGAGCGCCAGCAGCACGCCCGCCGCGCCGCCCTGCAGGCGTTCGCCGAGCAGGGACAGGCCGATCACCGCGGCGGCCAGCGGATTGGCGAGCGTCACCACGGCGAGCGGAGCGCCGAGACCGCCCTGGTACGCGGTCTGCGACAGCAGCAGCCCGCCCGCCGCGAAGGCCGCCACGAGCAGCGCCACCACGACGACTTGGGCGCTCAGCAGCGAGTCCGAGCGGTCGGTGGCGGCCACCGTCACCGTCTGCGTGAGCGCCGACGCGACACCCGAGGCGAAGCCTGACGCGGTCGCGTGCCGCAGCCCCGGCCGGGTGCCGGGGCGCGAGAGTGCGCCGATCGCCACGGCGGTCGCAGCGGCGACGGCCAGCGCCTGCGGCACGCTCAGTACGTCGTCGGGCGCGGGCCCTGACGCCGTGACGAGCAGAGCGGCGAGGCCGATCAGAGTGAGCGCCGTTCCGCGCCACTCGACCGCGCTGACCCGCCGTCCCGCCACCCGCGCGCCCAGCGGCACCGCCGCCACCAGCGTGAGCGCGCCGAGCGGCTGCACCAGGGTGAGCGTGCCGTACTTGAGCGCGGCGACGTGCAGCAGCGCGGCGGACGCGTTCAGCACGACCGACCACCACCAGGCCCCGTCGGTCAGCAGCCGCAGTGTGCCCGCGCCGGGAGAGCGGGAGGCCAGCCGTTCCTGGGCGACGGCCGCGGCGGCGTACGCGACGGCTGAGAACAGCGACAGGACCACGGCGGCGAGAGTGGCGCTCATCGTCCCGCCCCCACGAGTTCCGGCATCTCCGGTACGGAGGCGTCGGCGCGCTCCTGGGCGCTTCCGGCGGTCGTCGCGGTCCGGTGCGGCAGGTGGACCACGGCGAGCGCGATGCCGAGCAGCGCGGTCGCGACGATCGCGTCGAGCCAGTAGTGGTTCGCGGTGCCCACGATCACCAGCAGGGTGAGCAGCGGATGCAGCAGCCACAGCCAGCGCCAGCGGGAGCGGGTCGCCACGATCAGGCCGATCGCCACCATCAGCGCCCAGCCGAAGTGCAGTGACGGCATCGCCGCGAACTGGTTCGCCATCGCGTCGGTCGCGGGGTGTACCCCGTACACCGTGGGCCCGTACGCCTGTCCGGTGTCCACGAGACCCGCCTCGCCCAGCAGGCGCGGCGGCGCGAGCGGGAAGGTGAGGTGTCCCATCAGGGCGGCGGCGGTGACCAGGGCGAGGACTCGGCGGGCCCATATGTAGTGGGCGGGGCGCCGCAGGTACAGCCAGATCAGGAAGGCCGCGGTGGCCGGGAAGTGGACCGCCGCGTAGTAGGTGTTCGCGAGGTGCACGAGGGCGTCGCTGTGCAGCAGCGCGGTCTGTACGGCGCCCTCGCCGGGCAGACGCACGGCCCGCTCGAGGTCCCACACGCGGTGCGCGTTGCGGAAGGCCTCGGGCGTGTGGCCGGTGGCGAGCTGACGGCCGACCTTGTAGACGACGAAGAGTCCTACGACGAGCAGGAGCTCGCGCAGGAGCGGCGGGCGTGCCGCGGTGTCCTGCGGCGACGCCCCTGGTATGGCCGCGTCGGGCGGCTCCGGTTCTGATGCGGACTCTGCAGGCTCGGTTCGGGAATCCATCCCCCGGCCCCCTTGCTGACGGTATTGCGTGGGGTGATGCGCGGTGAGCCCAGGACAGGATCCACTCGACAGAGGAGTGGATCCTGTCCAAGGCTCATCGATACGACAGTGTACCGATACGCCAGTGTACCGATACGCCGCCGTACCGGTACACTGACGTATCGATTAGACTGATGTGAAGAGCACCACCGAACGAGTCGATCCGAGCGAGGAGAAGAGCCATGACGTCGCAGGCCGCGGACGGACCGGAGACGGTCGTCGCCTCGCGCCGCTCCAAGATCACGCCCGAGCGTGAGCAGGAGTTCTACGACGCCGTGCTCAACCAGATCCGCGAATGCGGCTACGAAGCGCTCACCATGGAGGGCGTGGCCGCCAGCACCCGCTGCAGCAAGTCCACGCTCTACCGCCAGTGGAAGACGAAGCCCCAGTTCGTGGCCGCCGCGCTGCGCGCCAACCGCTGCCCGCGCTTCTCCGGCATCGACACGGGCTCGCTCGCCGGGGACCTCCGCGAGGCGGCGCGCGCCGCCGGAGAGTGGTCCGGCCGTGACAGCGCCCAGCTGCTCCAGGCGCTCGGCCATGCCGTGACGCAGGACAAGGAACTCCAGCAGGCGCTGCGGGACGCACTCGTCGAACCCGAGGTCGCCCAGCTCAAGGAGATGATCCGGCGCGCGGTCGAGCGGGGTGAGGTCGCCGCCGACCATCCGGCTCTGGAGTTCATCCCGGCGCAGCTGCTCGGCGTGCTGCGCGTGCGCCCCGTGCTGGACGGCGAGTACGCGGACGCGGCGTATCTCACACAGTTCGTGGAGGCTGTCGTGCTGCCGGCACTGGGCCTGACCTGAGACTCAGGCCGCCGTCCGCGGGATGACCGGACGTCGGCCTGTTCGCGCCGCACCGTGGGGACGGGGGCGGCGCGCACCACCGGCCGGGTGGGGTGCCCCTTGAGCGGAGGGGCTTCCCACCCGGCCGAACTCTTGTCCGTCAGACGTTCTGCCCGTTGCCGCCGGCCCCGGACGCCACCTTGATGCCCTTGGTGATCGTGTCGATCACCGACTGCTTGGGCGCCTTGGAACTGTCGTCGACGCCGAAGCGGACGACGACCAGGGACTTGGAGTCGGCGGGGGAGGGGAAGACGAGCGATTCGACGTAGCCGTCGTCGCCCTTGCTCGTCACGACCTTCCAGCGGACCAGATAGCCCTTCTCCCCGGCCACCGTGACCGCCTTGGAAGCGAGCTCGGTGTGCGAGGTGATCGTGCCGTAGCCCTTGCCGTACGACTCGGTGGCGTTCTTGGAGATGTCCTCCTTGGCCGCCGCCTCCGCCGTGGTGGACTTCAGGCCCTGCACTTCTGCGGGAGCCGAGTAGGCCCCGCCCCGCTGGCACTTCTGCGAGGTGTCGCCCGGGCACTTGTAGGTGTCCTTGGTGGAGACGGCCGCGCCGACCGTACCGCTCTGGCCGGTCCAGCCGTCGGGCACCGGGATGCTGATGCCGCTGAGCGCGTCGGTCGCATAGCCGTCCTCGGTCCCCGGCTGCCCGGACTCACCGGGCGCCGGGGTCTGACCGGGCGCGGGGGTCTGGCCGCCGGAACCGCCGGGCAGGCCGCCGGAGCCGCCCTGTCCGTCGCCGGGACCGCCCGTGCCGCCCTGGCCACCACCGGGTCCGCCCTGGCCGCCGTTCACGCCGCCCGGGCCCTGGGAGTTCGCGCTGTTGCCGCCGTTGCCGTCGTTCTTGGTCAGCGCGTACACACCGCCGCCGATGGCCGCGAGGACCGCGATCGCCGCGGCGACGGCTATGCCGGTGCGAAGACCTCGCCGCCCGGTGCCCGGCGGAAATGCCGGATACGGTCCGGCCGCCGACGGTTGTGTCGGGGGACCCCATGCGGCGGCCGACCCGACAGCGCGGGTCTGGTCCGTCCATGCCTTGCCGTCCCACCAGCGCTCGGCGGCGGGAGTGTCACTTGTCTGCCCGGGGTCGGGATACCAGCCGGGAGGAGTCACCTGCGTCATGGTCCCCACCGTATGAGCCCCGGGTGAAAGGCGGATGAGAGGGCTCCTCGGGGGCTCACTTCAGGGCGTCCGCATTCCTGGACTCCAGCACGAGTCGGACCGGCGCCCGGTCGGCCCTCGGAGGCAGCCGTAGCCCGCCTCTGCCCGGGGTGATCGACCCGAGCACGCTGGGATGCCGGGCTCCGGTGCTCGCCGGTTCGGTGCCCGCGAGCCCGTGCAGCGTCAAGAATCCCAATACGGCGAAGGCGTACGCCTCCTTGGCGGCCGACGGCAGACCCAGCTCGTCGGAGGTGCGCAGCGCCACCCCGGGCAGCTCCTCGCCCAGCATCGCCATGAGGACCGGATTACGGGTGCCGCCACCGGAGGCGATCACCTCGGTGGCCCTCGCCGCGCGCACCGTGTCCGCGACCGTCCGGGCGGTGAGCGCCGTCAGCGTCGCGATGACGTCCTCGGCGGTCAGCGTCCCGAAGCCCGCCAGCGCGTCGCGCAGATAGCCGAGGTGGAAGAGCTCCTTGCCGGTGGTCTTGGGCGCGGGCAGCGCGTAGTACGGCTCCGCGAGCAGCCGCCGGAGCAGCGGCTCGTGGACCGTGCCGCGAGCGGCGAGGACTCCGTCCACGTCGTAGTCGAGGCGTCCTCCGCTCAGTCCCCGCGCCGCCGCGTCGACGAGGGCGCACGCGGGCCCCGTGTCGAAGGCGGTGCCGTCCGGCGCGGTGACGTTGGCGATGCCGCCGAGGTTCAGCGCCACCGGCGTCCCCGGCCTGCCGCGCAGCCACAGCAGGTCGACCAGGCTCACCAGGGGCGCCCCTTGGCCGCCCGCGGCGATGTCACGCGGGCGGAAGTCGGCGACCACGGGCAGCCCGGTGGCCTCGGCGATCCACGCGGGCTGCCCCAGCTGGAGGGTGCCGTGCACCCGCCCGCTCTGCACCCAGTGGTAGACGGTCTGGCCGTGCGAGGCGACCAACTCGCCGCTGTCATCGCACAGTTCGCGGTCGGCCCGGACAGCAGCCGCCGCGAAGGCCCGTCCGATCAGGGTGTCCAGGCGACACACCTCGGCGAGGCTGGTGGCGGCCGGGGGCAGCGCCGCCGCGAGCGCGTCCCGCAGCGTCTCGTCGTACGCGTCGCTGACGAGCCCGAGCGGCCGCAGGACGAGTTGGTCCCCGTCGAGGGCCAGGTCGGCGGCCGCCGCGTCGATCGCGTCGTACGACGTTCCGGACATCAGGCCGATCACCCGCACTCGCTCAACTCCCTTGTCCAGGACGGAGTGTGGCCAGCGCCAGCGCGCTCACCGCGCAGGTCGCCGCCGCGTAGTACGCGGGGATGTCCACGCTTCCCGTCCGCTTGATCGTCTCCGTGATGATGAGCCCGGCACAGCCCGAGAACACGGCATTGGACAGGGCGTAGGCGAGTCCCAGCCCCGTGTACCGCACGCTCGTCGGGAACATCTCGGAGAGCATCGCGGGACCGGGCCCCGCCATCAGCCCGACGACGGCACCCGCCGTCAACACGGCGACCCCTTTCACGACGTTCGAAGTCTCGCTGCCCTGAAGGACGTTGAGCAACGGAATCGCCAGCACGGTGACCAGCAGGGCGCCCGTCAGCATCACGGGGCGCCGCCCGATCCGGTCGCTGAGCAGTCCCGCCGGGACGATCGTGGCGGCGAAACCGAGGTTGGCGAGGACCGTGGCGACCAGCGCCTGCTGGAAGGTGGCGTTCAGCGTGCTCTGGAGGTAGGAGGGCAGCACGACGAGGAAGGTGTAACCGGCCGCCGCCCAGCCCATGATGCGCGTGGCGCCGAGCGCGATGGCCTTGGCGGCCTCGCGGCCGGACGGGCGCTCCAGCTCCCGTTCCTCCCGGAAGGAGGGCGTCTCATCCAGGCGCAGCCGCAGCCACAGCGCGCCGAGCCCGAGTGGCAGCGTCAGCAGGAACGGCAGCCTCCAGCCCCAGGCTTCGAGGTCCCCGGAGTCCAGCACCGTGGCCAGCAGCGCCGCCAACCCCCCGCCGCCGAGAAGCCCGAGCGCCACCGTGAACGACTGCAACGACCCGTACAGCCCGCGTCTGCCGGGCGGCGCGAACTCCGTCATCACCGAGACCGCGCCCCCGAACTCCCCGCCCGCGAAGAGACCTTGGAGCATCCGGAGGAAGGTGAGCAGCCACGGGGCGAGGGCGCCGACCGTGGCGTACGTGGGCAGCGCGCCGATCAGCGTCGTCGCGGCCGTCATCAAGGCGATCACCAGGATCAGCACCGGGCGCCGCCCGATCCGGTCGCCGAGCCGCCCGAACAGCGCGGCGCCCACCGGCCGGAAAAAGAACGCCAGTGCGAAGGACGCGTAGGTCCTCACCAGGCCCTCGACCTCGCTGCCGCCCTCCGGAGTGAAGAAGCGCGCCGCGATGATCGTCGCGAAATAGCCGTAGACCCCGAACTCGTACCACTCGATGAAGTTGCCCACTGCGCCCGCCAGCAGGGCTCTGCGGGAGCGCTCGGGCGGGGCGGCACGCAGGTCCGAGTCGTGCGCGGGGGCGCTCATGCGGTTCCTCCCGGGACGTGCCGGGGCCGGGGGCGGTCCCGGCGGACGGCGGAGACTGATGCGGAGACTGATGGGGAAATTCAGCTTCAAATCCGGGTCTGTTGACTGTCAACAACCTTGCACACGGGCTGGTGGGCGCGTCGCCGCGTCGCCTTCGGGGCGCCGCTGTCACTCATCTCGGCAACAGGTGCCCCGACCCGCCTCCACCGTGGCTTCCAGGCGGCTACGCTCGTTGCCTGTACGTCGTTTGGGCGACCTGGGGAGGTAGCGGGATGACGGAGGCACGGCCCGGAACGGCCGCCTCGGCTTCCCTGTGGGAGCGCGATGAGGAAGTCGCCACCCTCAAGGAGGCGATCGCCGCGCTACGCGCGGATGCCGCGTCGTCGGGGAGCCTCCTGGTGTTCAGCGGCGAGGCGGGCCTCGGCAAGACCGCGCTCCTCGCCGAGGCGCGCCGGATCGCGGAGAGCAGTGGCTGTGCGGTGTGGTCGGCACGCGGCGGCGAGACCGTCACGTCCGTCCCCTTCAATGTCGTACGGCAACTGCTGCAGCCCGCCCTCGTCTCGCTGCTGCCGGAGGAGGCCCGCGAATACCTCGGCGACTGGTACGACATCGCCGGCCCCGCCCTCGGCATAACGGAACCGGGTGAGCGCCAGCCCGACCCGCAGGGCGTGTGCGACGGGCTCGTCGCGGCGGTGCGGCGGCTCGCCAAGCGCGACTGGCCGCTCGTGCTGCTCATCGACGACACGCACTGGGCCGACCAGGAGACGCTGCGCTGGCTCGCCGCGTTCGCCGAGCGCATCGAGGACCTGTCCGTCCTCGTCGTGGTCGCCCGCCGCCCCGGCGGCGTCAGCGGTGACAGTGCGCGCCTGCTCGACGCGGTCGCCACCGCGGCCCGTCCGGTCGCCACACTGAACGCGCTGACACCGGCCGCGGCCGCCGGGCTGACCCGCGCCACGCTCGGGGAGCACGCCGACGCGCCGTTCTGCCGTGAAGTGTGGGCGGTCACCGGCGGCAATCCCTACGAGACCGTCGAGCTGCTCGCCAAGGTGCAGGACAGCGAGCTGGAGCCGGCCGAGGGCTCGGCCGCCGAACTGCGCGACCTGAACCGCTCGGCCCGCGGGCGCGGACTCGTCGCCCGCCTCGAAGGACTCGGCGTCGACGCCACGCGGTTCGCCTGGGCGGCCGCGATCCTCGGCACCGGGATCTCCCTCGACCTCGCCGCCCAACTCGCCGGAATGCAGGACGACGAGGCCCTGCGCTGCGCCGAACTCCTCGGGGCCGCCCGCATCCTGACCAGGACCCAGCCCACGAACGGCCAGGTCACCGACGGCGACCTTGAGTTCGTGCACCCGCTCATCGCGACCGCCGTCTACCGCTCGATACCCGACGCCCTGCGCACCGCCATGCACGGCCAGGCCGCGTGGGCGGTCACCGAGTCAGGGCGCGGAGCTGCCGCGGCCTCCCGCCACCTCCTCGAAGTGCACCCGGACGACGATCCGGAACTCGTCGAGCAGATGCGCGAGGCCGCCGGCGAACACCTCGCCGTCGGCGCGCCCGACGCGGCCCGGCGCTGCCTGGAACGCGCGCTGGCGGAGCCCCCGCTCCCCGAGGTGCACGCGCGCGTGCTCTACGAACTGGGCTGCGCCACGCTCCTGACCGCGCCCTCCACGACGATCGGTCATCTGCGCGCCGCGCTCGAACGGCCCGGCCTCGAGGACGAGGTGCGGGTGGACGCCGTCTTCCGGCTCTCCCAGGCGCTGCTCCACAACGACCAGCTCGACGAGGCCGTCCGCACGGTCGACGCGGAGGTCGCCCGGCTCGCACCGGGACCCGCCCGGTTGCGGCTGCAGGCCGTGCACTACATGTGGGAGGGCATCCACGCGGGCGAGGAGCGCTCCGGACACTCGCGCGGTCTCGCCGAACTCGTCAAGACCTGTACCGGCCGGGACAACTCCGAGCGCGCGCTGCTCATTCTGCGCGGCTTCGACGCGATGACCCGCGGTGAGAACGCCGAGGAGGTCCTGGAACTGTGCGACCGCGCCCTCGTCAACGGCCGCCTCGCACCCGGACTCGGCTGGACCGACACCGAGTGGGGCGTCGAACTGCTGCTGATGCTCGGCAGCGCGTACGCCTACGCCGACCGGCTCGACCGGGCCGAGAGCCTGTTCAGCGAGGCTCTGCGCGCCTATGTGAAGGCCGGCTGGAGCGGCGGCCATCTCTCCCTGGCCAACGCCTATCTCGGCCTCGCGCACCGCCGACGAGGCCGCCTCGCCGACGCCGAGCACTACCAGCGCGAGTCCCTGCGTCTCGCCGAGCGGGTCGGCCGCGGGCTGCCCCTGTACTGGTCCGCGACCTGCGGGCTCATCGACACGCTGCTCGCCCGCGGCCACATCCAGGAGGCCGCGGAGATCGCCGACCGGTACGGCTTCGCACCGCCGTACCCGTCCACCATCGTCCTGCCGGACACCCGCTCCGTACGCGGCCGCCTGCTGCTCGCCGCAGGCCGCGCCAAGGAGGGCATCAACGAACTGGAGGCAGCGGAGAAGGCCGCCACCGCGCGCGGGCACCACAACACGGTGCTCACCCCGTGGGCGTTCGACCTCGCCAAGGCCCTCGCCACGGAGGATCCGGCGCGCGCCGCCGCCCTGGCCGCCGATGCCCGCCGGCAGGCCGAGCGCTTCGGCACCGACACGGCCATCGGCGAGGCCCTGCGCTGCGCCGCGGCTCTCGAGACGGGCCAGCGCGCGGTACGGCTGGCCGCCCAGGCGGTCACCTACCTGGAAGCCTCCCCCTGCCAGTACGAACACGCGGCGGCCCGCGTCGAGTACGGCATCGCAGCCCGCTCGGCCTCGGAGATCAACAAGGGCCTGACGCTGGCGCGTTCGTGCGGAGCGGACGGGCTGGCGGCCCGGGCGCAGGCGGCGATGGCGCACCTCTAGCGAGGCGCGGCGGGGGCGAGGCGCTATCAACGACGCTGCCGTCGCGGGCCGGCCCCCACACCACGTCGGCGTCGCCGCCGAGCAGGGGCGCCTTCGGCCTAGCCGGGGGCGCGGGCAGGAGCGCTTTGGGTTTCGCCGGGGGCGTGGGCTACGTCGCGCTCTGGCCGCCGTGTGGGGGTGCTTTGGGTTTCGCCGGGTTTGGGGGCGCCTAGGTCACGTCGGGTTGGGGGCGTCTGGGCTCCCAGCCGCCGACGGCCGCCTCGACGGCGACGTTCAGGATGTAGAGGGCGAGGAAGCCGGCCGGCATGCGGGAGAGCAGGCCATAGGCAGCCGGCTGCTCGGCCGGCGCGGTCTCGGGCACTCCGCTGCGGACGCCGCGCCGCGCCGGGTTCGGGGGCGCCACTTCGGGCTCGGGTGAGCCCCGCGCGCCCCCGCCTCGGGGGCGTCCCCGCCAACCTCCGGGTTGGGAGCGTCCCGCGCCGCCTTCGTCTCCGAGGACGTCTGTGCCGCTTCGTCTCCGAGGACCTCTGCGCCGCCTTCGTCTCGCAGGCGTCCTGTGCCGCCTTCGTCCTGCGGGCGTCGCGTTCCGCCTTCGTCCTGCGGGCGTCCCGCGCCGCCTTCCCTTGCGGGCGTCGCGTTCCGCCTTCGTCTTGCAGGCTTCCCGCCCCGCCTTCGTCTCGCAGGCGTCCCGCGCCGCGATGGGGTTCGTCCGAGCGCCGCGGCCGATCCGGCGGTCGGCGTCTTGGTTCCGTCGGGCGTCTCTGGCCGCTCGGCCACTCCGGCTGGCCAGGCGTTCTTCGTCGGCCAGGCGGCCTCGCCGGTGGAGGGCCGCAGCTCCGGGTCAAGCGCCGAGCAGCTGGTCCGTCGTCGCTCGCAGGCGCTTCCAGGTCTCCCGGTCGTACGTCTCCGCGTGCGCCCGCGACGGGTTCGTACCGTCGAAGTACCCGCCGGTGCCCGACTCCCGTGTCGCCAGGGCGACGACGCCCGTCGCGCCGTCGGCGACGGTGGACCAGGGCGTGACACCGGCCTCGCGGACCATCGTGGTGTCCATGTAGGTGGCCGGGTGCAGGACGTTCACCAAGACACCGCTGCCCGCCAACTCCTCGCTCAGCGCGAAGGTGTACGCCGCCAGCGCGAACTTGCTGCGGCAGTACGCGGACATGCCGCCGTAGCCCCGCGTGAGCTCCGGGTCGGCGAAGTCAAGGGGCTCCTGACCGGCCGAGCCGACGTTGACGACGCGGGAGGGGGCGCTCGCGCGGAGCGTGGGAAGAAGTGCGCGGGTGAGGGCGACCGGTGCGAGATAGTTGACCGCGAGTCGCAGCTCGTGACCGTCGGCGCTCACCTCACGCCCTGAACCGCGTGGGCCGGCGCCCACCCCCGCGTTGTTGATCAGCACATCGAGGCGGGAGTGCGCGGCGGCCACCTCCTCGCCGAGCCGTCGCACCTGGGCCAGCGAGGCCAGGTCCGCGACGAACCCGTGCGCCTCGCCGTCCTGCGCCCGCAGCTCCGTGACAAGCGCGTCCGTGCGCCCCCGGTCGCGTCCGTGTGCGAGGACGACGTAACCGGAGCGGGCCAGCTCGAAGGCGACGTAACGGCCGAGGCCGGAGGTGGCGCCGGTGATCAGGACAGTGGGCACGAGGGCTCCTTCGGGCCGGGGATCTCCCTCCAGCCTAGGCAGCGGCGACAGCCCGTACGAGGTGCTGCTGTCACTACGCCCCGCAGGGTCACCCTGAGCGTCAGGCGCCCTCCGCGTCCTCCTCCGCGAGCACGCGCTGGGCCACCGCGAAGGCCGAGTTGGCGGCCGGAACACCGCAGTACACGGCCGTTTGGAGCAGCACGGCGCCGATCTCCTCGGGTGTGAGCCCGTTGCGCCGCGCCGCGCGGACATGCATGGCCAGCTCGTCGTAGTGGCCGTGCGCCACCAGCGCGGTCAGCGTGATCATGCTGCGTTCGCGGCGGCTCAGCGTCGGATCGGTCCAGATCTCGCCCCACGCGTAGCGGGAGATGAAGTCCTGGAACCGGGCGGTGAAGGGGGTCTGCCGTGCTTGCGCGCGGTCCACGTGCTCGTCGCCGAGCACCTGCCGGCGTACCTCCATGCCGCGCCGGGCGACTCCCGAGAAGTGCGCCCGCAATGCCGTCAGCACGGCCTCCGGGCACTGCGCGGGCGCCAGGTGCGAGGCGCCCGGGATCTCCACGAGCGCGGCACCGGGCACGGCGTCCGTGATCTCCCGCAGATGCGCGGGCGGCGTCGCCGGATCCTCGCGCCCGGCGATCAGCAGCGTCGGCACGGCGATCGACGTCAGCCGGTCCCGGATGTCGAACGCGGCCAGGGCGTCACAGCAGGCGGCGTACGCCCCCGGATCCGCGTTCCGGTGATCCGCCACCAGCTCCGGCACGGTGAAACCGGGCGTGAACCAGCGGGAGTCGGCGGTCGCGGCGAGGGTCCCGAGACCTTCGCGGCGCACCAGTTCGGCGCGCTCCTGCCATGGCTTGGCGCCGCTGAAGTGGGCGGAGGCACAGATGACGGCGAGGGAGGAGATCCGCTCGGAATGGTGGACCGCCAGGTGCAGGCCCACCGCACCACCGAGCGACACCCCGGCGTACGCGAACCGCTCGATGCCGAGCGAGTCGGCCAGCGCCAGCACCAGCCCGGCCAGCTCGGCGACCGTCGCCCCGGGGCCGATCAGATCGGCCGGCGAACCACCGTGCCCGGGAAGGTCCCAGCGAACCACCCGGTGAGTGATCGACAGTTCGGGCGCGACCTTGTCCCAGATGGCGTACGACGTGCCGAGCGAGGGTCCGAGGAGCAGCGGGGGAGCGGTGGGTGGACCCTCGGCGCGGTGGTTGAGCAGTTTGTGGGTCAACGTCGCTCCAGGGCGCGGTCGGTCAGGGCTCCCGCGGAGCCCGTGTAACGGGTGGGGTCGGTGAGTTCCGCGAGGTCGAGTTCCTTCAGCTCCGGCTCCTCGCCGAGCACATCCACGAGGCTCCGGTTCTCGGCGACGGCGCGCTTGGCGGCCCGCGTCAGCAGCTCCTTCGCGCGGGCCCGGCCGAGCACGGGAGCGAGCTCGACGGCCAGCCGTTCGGAGACGATCAACCCATGGGTGAGACCGAGGTGTTCACGCATGGTGTCCGCGTTCACCCGGAGCCCTTCGACCAGTCCGGCGGCGTTGCGGGCCGCGCCGCCGACCAGCCGCAGCAGATCGCGCAGCGGCTCCCACTCGGCATGCCAGGCCCCGGCCGGCCGCTCGTCCTCGGCGACCATCGAGGCATACAGCGTGGCGGCGAGACCCGGGGCACGCCGGGCCGAGGCGGCGATCATCGTCGCCGTCACGGGATTCGCCTTGTGCGGCATCGCGGACGATCCACCGCCACTGCCCTCGGCGACCTCGGCGATCTCCGTACGGGAGAGGGTGAGGACGTCGGCGGCGATCTTGCCGAGGGCTCCGGCGGAGAAGGCCAGTGCTCCGGCCAGATCGGCGATCGGCGTGCGCAGGGTGTGCCAGGGCAACGCCGGTTCGGCGAGCTCGAGTTCACCGGCGTACGCGGTCACGAGGGCCTGAGGATCCGCGGCACCGAAGGCCGTGAAGGCCGCCAACGTCCCGGCCGCTCCGCCCAGTTGGGCCGGAAGTCGTACGCCGGTGAGCCGGTCGCGCGCGTCGAGCAGCAGCGACCGCCAGCCGGCCGATTTCAGACCGAAGGTCGTCGGCACCGCGTGCTGGGTCAGCGTCCGCCCCGGCATCACGGTGTCACGGTGGGTGCCCGCGAGCCGGCCGAGCGCCCGCGCCGCCCGCTCCAGGTCCGCCAGGACGAGAGCCCGTGTGCGGCGGGCGACCAGCATCAGCGCCGTGTCCATGACGTCCTGGCTGGTCGCGCCGCGATGGACGTAGGAGCCGTACTCCTCGCCGACCGCCTCCGTCAGACGGGCGACGAGCGGGATCACCGGATTGCCGCCGTCCCTGGCCTCCAGCGCGATCGCCTGTACGTCGAGGTCGGCGGCGGCTGCGGCGTTCACCGCCGCCGCGGCCTCCGCCGGAGCCAGGCCGAGCCCGGCCCAGGCCCGTGTCAGCGCGGCCTCCGCGTCGAGCAGGGCTCGCAGAAAGGCCTCGTCGGAGGTCGCGGAGGACGCGGGGGAGCCCGCCCACCCGGGGGCGAGCAGGGCGTCGGAGGCACCGAATGTCACTGGAACTCCAGGAAGACCGTTTCGCCTTCGCCCTGAAGGCGGATGTCGAAACGGTACGTGCGGTGCGCGCCCTCGGCCGCGATCAGCGTGGCGCGCCGGTCGGCCGGGAGCGAGTCGAGCAGGGGGTCGGCGCCGTCGGCGAGGTAGGCGCGGGTGAAGAGGTGGTGCACCAGACCACGGGCGAACACACAGACGCTGACGTACGGCAGCCCGGCGTTGCCCGGCGGCAGCGTGCGCAGCGCGTAGTGCCCGTCGGCGTCCGTGCCGACCCGGCCGAAGCCGGTGAAGTCGACGCCGTTGCGACCCAGGAAGCCACCCGTCGCCGGGTCACGGCGCATCGAGCCGGGAGCGCCCTTCAGGGAGCCGTCCGGCGCGGCCTGCCAGAAGTCCAGGAGGGCGTCCGGGATCGGCCTGCCCGCCCCGTCGAACACGTATCCGTGCAGGGTGATCGCGTCGGGGTGGCCCAAAGGTGCGATGTCGCCGCCCCCCGGAAAGGGCAGCGCGTGGCCGTAGAAGGGGCCGATGGTGTGGGACGGGGTGGGGAGCAACCGCTCGGTCATGGTCAACGGCCTTCCTCGATCCAGGTGGCGGAGGGACCGTCGAGGACGATGTCCCATGTGTAGCCCATGGAGAACTCGGGCTCCGAGAGGTCGTGGTGGTAGGTGGCGATCAGGCGGTTGCGAGCCGCCTCGTCGGTCACGGACCGCAGAATCGGGTCGTACGGGAACAGCGGATCGCTCGGGAAGTACATCTGCGTCACCAGCCGCTGGGTGAACGCCGTACCGAACACCGAGAAGTGGATGTGCGCGGGCCGCCAGGCGTTGGTGTGGTTGCCCCACGGGTACGGCCCCGGCTTGATCGTGGTGAACGCGTACCGGCCCTGATCATCCGTCAGCGTCCGCCCCACGCCGGTGAAGTTGGGGTCCAGCGGCGCCGGGTGCTGTTCGCGCAGATGGGCGTAGCGGCCGGCGGCGTTGGCCTGCCAGATCTCGACGAGCTGGCCGCGCACCGGACGGCCGTCACGGTCGAGCAGCCGGCCCGAGACGGTCATGCGCTCGCCGATCGGCTCGCCTCGGTGCTGGAGGGTCAGGTCATTGTCTATCTCGGTGATGTCGGTGACGCCGAAGACCGGCCCCGACAGCTCGATCGTCTCCGGGTCGCCGCCGTTGATGGCGACCAGCGGCTGCTTGGGGTGGCGCAGTGTGGAACTGCGGTACGGCGCGTAGTCGCGCGGCGGATGGTGCAGGACGGGGGCGCCGCCGGCGACCGCCTTGTCGTACGCGTCCTGGAGATCCTTGATCTCGATGTCGATGTCCGACTGAGTGAGAGCCATGGTCGACTTCCTATCGTTCGAGGACGAGGGCGAGGCCCTGGCCCACGCCGATGCAGAGGGTGGCGACACCAACTCCACTGCCCTTGCGGGCGAGTTGGTGGGCGACGGTTGCGGCGAGCCGGGCGCCGGACGCGCCGAGGGGGTGACCGAGGGCGATGGCTCCGCCCTGCGGGTTGAGGATCGCCGGGTCGAACTCGGGCCATTCGGCGACGCAGCCGAGGACCTGGGCGGCGAAGGCCTCGTTCAGTTCCAGCGTCGACAGATCGCCAAATCCCTTGCCCGCCTTGGCCAGTGCGCGATGGACGGCCTCGACGGGGGCGAGTCCGAAGTAGTGCGGGTCGATCGCGGAGACGCCGGTGGCACAGATGCGGGCGAGGGGCTCGCGGCCGGTGGCCTTCAGGCCCTCCTCGTCGACCAGGAGCAGGGCCGCCGCCCCGTCGTTCAGGGGCGAGGCGTTGCCCGCCGTGACCGTGCCGTTGTGCGTGCGGAAGGACGGCTTCAGCCTGGCCATGGCGGCCAGGGACGCATCAGCGCGTACGCACTCGTCGGCGTCGAAGACGACCGGGGCGCCCTTGCGCTGCGGGATCGGCACCGGGGCGATCTCACCGTCGAACAGGCCGTCCGCCTGGGCCCGGGCCGCCTTGCGGTGGCTGGCAAGGGAGAACTCGTCCTGCTGCTCACGGCTGATCTTGTGCTTGTCGGCGATGAGTTCGGCGGACTCGCCGAGCGGGACGGTCCACTGCGGATCCATCCCCGGGTTGACCATGCGCCAGCCCAGCGTGGTGGAGTACAGCTCGGCGTGCCCGGCCGGGAAGGGCCTGTCGCTCTTGGGCAGCACGTAGGGGGCGCGGGTCATCGACTCCACCCCGCCGGCCAGGGCAATGGAGGCATCCCCGACGGCGATGGCGCGGGCGGCCTGGATGACCGCCTCCAGGCCGGAGGCGCACAGCCGGTTGACCGTCACGCCGGGCACGGAGGTGGGCAGACCGGCGAGGAGGGCGGCCATCCGGCCCACGTTGCGGTTCTCCTCGCCCGCGCCGTTGGCGTTGCCGAAGTAGACGTCCTCGATCCGGGAGGGGTCCAAGTCCGGGCTGCGGGCGAGGAGTTCACGGATGACATGGGCGGCCAGGTCGTCCGGGCGGACGGACGCCAGCGAGCCGCTGTACTTACCGATCGGAGTCCGTACCGCATCGACGACGTAGACGTCCCTCATGACTGGATCTCCTTGGCGATGCGCACCTTCGCGGCGGTCTTCGCCACGATCTCCCCGACCGCGACACCCGGCGCGCACTCCACCAGCACCAGGCCCTCGTCGGTGACGTCCAGGACGCCGAGGTCGGTGATGATCCGGTTCACACACGCCCTGCCGGTGAGCGGCAGTCCGCATTCCTCCAGGATCTTCGCCGAACCGTCCTTGGCCACATGCGTCATCACCACGATGACCGTGCGCGCGCCGTGCACCAGGTCCATCGCCCCGCCGATACCGGTGATCATCTTGCCGGGGATCGCCCAGTTGGCGAGGTCGCCGCCCGCTGACACCTGCATCGCGCCGAGCACGGCGACGTCGATGTGACCGCCGCGGATCATCGAAAAGGACAGCGCGGAGTCGAAGAAGGAGGCGCCCGGCAGGACCGTGACGGTCTCCTTGCCCGCGTTGATCAGGTCCGGGTCGACCTGGTCCTCGGTCGGATACGGGCCGGTGCCCAGGATGCCGTTCTCCGACTCCAGGATCACCTCCACCCCGGCGGGCAGATAATTGGGGATCAGCGTGGGCAGCCCGATGCCGAGGTTGACGTACTGGCCGTCCTGAAGCTCGTGCGCGGCGCGGGCGGCCATCTCTTCCCTGCTCCAGGCCATTACTCGCTCACCGTTCCATCCGCCGCGGGTACCGAAACCGTTCGCTTCTCGATCATCTTGGCGTTCGCCTGCTCGGTCGTCAGCGCGACGACGCGCTGCACGAAGATCCCCGGCAGATGCACCGCGTCCGGGTCGATCTCACCGGGCTCCAGCAGCTCCTCCACCTCGGCGATCGTCACCCGGCCGGCCATCGCCGCGAGCGGGTTGAAGTTCCGGGAGGACTTGTTGAACACCAGGTTGCCGTGCCGGTCGCCCCTGGCGGCCCGCACGAGCGCGAAGTCGGTGCGGATGCCGTGCTCCAGCACGTACTCCGTGCCCTCGAACTCCCGTACCTCCTTGGGCGGCGAGGCCAGCACGACGCCGCCCGAACCGTCGTAGCGCCACGGCAGGCCGCCCTCCGCGACCTGCGTGCCGACCCCGGCCGGGGTGTAGAACGCGGGGATCCCGGCGCCGCCCGCGCGCAGCCGCTCGGCCAGCGTGCCCTGCGGGATCATCTCCACCTCCAGCTCACCGGTCAGATACTGCCGCGCGAACTCCTTGTTCGCACCGATGTATGAGCCGGTGACGCGGCCGATCCGCCCGGCCGCCAGCAGCACCGCCAGGCCGGAATCCATCGCCCCGCAGTTGTTCGAAACCACACCCAGGCCGCTGACCCCCCGCTCGTACAACGCCTCGATCAGCACGTTCGGCACCCCGCTCAAGCCGAATCCACCGACCGCGAGTGTCGCACCGTCCGGCACATCGGCCACCGCCTCCAGAGCCGTGGCGACCACCTTGTCCATCCGTGAAGCCCCATCTCTCCCGAGCGTCCAGCGCGACCCAATTAGTCAGGGCACTGATTATTTCTTCGAGGTGTTGAACACGCTGCCATCCCGGCCCTGGTCAGTCAAGACCTCCTTGAAGTGTCGAGGTGGAAGTGGCGACACGCGGCGAGACAGGTGACGGGAGGGCCGGGTATCGTTCAGTACACCAACGAATACGAAGCCCTGTACGCCGCCGTTGGTCGCGCGTACGTGGATCCGAGGAGCGCACATGGCCGCGGTGGACCTCTCCACCCACCCCGGGCACCTGGCCCGGCGACTGCAGCAGGCGCACTACCTGCTGTGGAACACGATGGTCTCCGAGGAGATCACCTCACCGCAGTTCGCGGTCCTGAACGCGCTCGTCGCCGAACCGGGCCTTGACCAGCGCACGGTGGGGGAGCGGGTGGGGCTTGACCGGTCCACGATCGCCGAGGTCATCAGCCGGCTGGGGCGGCGCGGTCTGCTCGACAAGGTGCGCGACCCGCAGGACGGCCGGCGCTTTCTGCTGCGCCTCACGGACGAGGGGCTGCGCACGCACCGCAAGCTGACCGTCCGCACCGCGCGCATGAACCAGGTCTTCCTCGCCCCGCTCTCCGCCGAGGAACAGGCCATGTTCTTCGACCTCATTCAGCGGGTCTCGGACGCCGCGGAAGGGCTCCGCAATCCGGCGGAGCCCGTCGCCGTCCAGCGCTAGATCTCCGGCCCGGGCCGCGACCCCGGCCGGTCACGCCTTCGCGAAGACCACCCACACCTGGCCCTGCGCGAAGTTCATCGGCGTGCCGTCCGCCGTCGTGAACCGCGTGCCGTCCGTTGCCTTGGGGCGCGCCCAGTTCACATCGAAGGCACGGCCGTCGCGCAGCACCTTCGCCGTTCCCGAGCCCACCGTCTCCGTGTACGGCGTCTTGTTGCCGAGGACATCGTGGTACTTGGACGTGCGCACCTTCACGTACTGCACGACCACGGTCGCCGGAGCCACCGTCCTGCCCTCGGCCGTCACGGCCGGCGTGCCGTCCATGGCCACCAGCCAGCGCTGCCGGCTGCCGGACCAGGTGAAGGTGAAGCGAGCCGCCGGGAAGCGCACGGTGCGTGAGGTCTCCGGGCTGCCGCCCGAGGGCGCCGCACCGAAGCGGAAGCCGGTGGTGAGGGCGGCGCTGCCCGGTGCGGCGGACCCCATCAGCCGCTGGGGGCGCAGATACAGATTGTGCGGCGCGGCGTTGTCCGTGCCCCGGTAGTAGGCGGCGGGCACCTTGTCCGGCGGCCGTAAGTTCAGCGGAGCCTGGTCGACCAGGCGAAGCAGCTTGTGCTGGACTCCCGAGTAGGCGAGCGTCGGCTCGTCGAACTGGCGCAGCAGCTCCAGATCCGACTCGCGGGCGCTGCGCACCGGCCCGATCGCCTTGGGGAGCTTGCTCGCGTAGACCGCCATCAGCCGGCTCAGACCGCCCTCCACCTGCTCCGCGTACACGACGTCCGCCGCGTCGAGGCCCGTCTGGGGGCGGGCAGCGGGCGCGTTGTCTATTTTCACGGCGAGCACCGAGCCGCTGCTCGCCGCGGTGCCGTGGCTGTGGGCCGGTCCTGGTACATGGCCGCGCCCGTCGTCGGTCGCGCCGCCGCCCGAGGTGCAGGCCGTCATCAGGGAGCCCGTCACCGAGATGGCCAGCAACGCGGCCGTCATCGCGCCGCGCCGCACCCGCGCCATCTGTCGCATGCCCACCGTGCCACCCTGTCCCGTGTCATTGATTGTGCGCTCATAGGTTCATCGGTGGCCATACCCGATCGATTCTGATTGCGCGCGTTGACTGGTCTGATCGGCTCAGTGAGACGATCCCGGGAAGGGTGCGTTCAGTCCTGTGGGGGCCTGGTCAGTCCTGTGGTCCGAAGATCTCCGCGAGGTCGTAACCCACCGGCTCCTCCAGCTGGCCGTATGTGCAGCTCTCGGCGGTGCGGTCGGGGCGCCAGCGACGGAAGCGGGCCGTGTGGCGGAACCGCACGCCGTTCTCCATGTGGTCGTACGCCACCTCGGCCACCCGCTCGGGCCGCACCGGCACCCAGGAGAGGTCTTTCTTCGACGACCACCGGCTGGGCGCGCCCGGCAACCGCGCGCTCTCGTGGGCCGACTCCTGCGCCCAGGCCGCCCAGGGATGTTCCGTGACCTCCTCCATCCGCAGCGGCTCCAGCTCCTCCACCAGCTCCGCGCGCCGCTTCATCGCAAACGCGGCGCTCACCCCCACGTGCTGCAGGGTGCCCCCGTCGTCGTACAGGCCCAACAGCAGGGAACCGACGATCGGCCCGCTCTTGTGGAAGCGGTACCCGGCGACGACGACGTCGGCCGTCCGCTCGTGCTTGATCTTGAACATCGCGCGCTCGTCCTGCAGATAGGGCAGCGCGAGCGGCTTGGCGATCACCCCGTCGAGGCCCGCGCCCTCGTACTGCTCGAACCACCGCTCGGCCACCTCACGGTCCGTGGTCGCCGGCGCCACATGGACCGGTGCGGTCACCCCGGACAGCGCCATCACCAGCAGCGCCCGCCGGTCACCCAACGGGACGTCGAGCAGCGACTCGTCGGCCAGCGCCAGCAGATCGAACGCCACGAAGGAGGCCGGGGTCTTTTCGGCGAGCATCCGCACCCGCGAGTCCGCCGGGTGGATCCGCTCGGTGAGCGCGTCGAAGTCGAGCCGCCCTTGCCCGGCGATCACGATCTCGCCGTCCATCACACAGCGCTCCGGCAGCCGCTCCCGCAGCGCCTCGACCAGCTCGGGGAAGTACCTGGTCAGCGTCTTCCCGGTGCGGCTGCCGATCTCGATCTCGGGGCCGTCGCGGAACACGATCGCCCGGAAACCGTCCCACTTCGCCTCGTAGTGCATGTTCGGCGGGATCTTCGCCACGGACTTGGCGAGCATCGGCTTCACGGGCGGCATCACCGGCAGATCCATGCTCCGATTCTGCGCGGTCATGACGGCGTTCGCCCGGTGTGCGAGGTATGCGCGCTGCGCCTACCGTGGCTCGCATGGGTGACGCGGTGGAACTCGAGGCAGCCGGGAGGACCGTACGTCTGTCCAGCCCGGACAAGGTCTTCTTCCCGGAGCGCGGTTTCACGAAGCTGGACCTCGCCCAGTACTACCTCGCCGTCGGCGACGGCATCCTGCGCGCCCTACGCAACCGCCCCACCACCCTGGAGCGCTACCCGGAGGGCGTGATGGGCGAGTCCTTCTTCCAGAAACGGGCGCCCAAGAACATGCCCGACTGGATCCCGACCGCCCACATCACCTTCCCCAGTGGCCGCAGCGCCGACGAGATGTGCCCCACCGAGCCCGCCGCCGTCCTGTGGGCCGCGCAGTTCGGCACACTCACCTTCCACCCGTGGCCGGTCCGCCGCGACGACGTCGACCGCCCCGACGAACTCCGCATCGACCTCGACCCGCAGCCCGGCACGGACTACGCCGACGCGGTACGCGCCGCCCACGAACTGCGCGCCGTTCTCCACGAGTACGGCGATCTGCGCGGCTGGCCCAAGACCTCCGGCGGCCGGGGACTGCACGTCTTCGTGCCCATCCAGCCCCGCTGGACCTTCACGCAGGTGCGCCGGGCCGCCATCGCCGTCGGCCGCGAGCTGGAACGCCGGATGCCCGACCAGGTCACCACCGCCTGGTGGAAGGAGGAAAGGGGCCACAAGATCTTCGTGGACTACAACCAGACCGCCAGGGACCGCACCATCGCCTCCGCCTATTCGGTACGCCCCCGCCCGCACGCCCCCGTCTCCGCCCCCCTGCGCTGGGACGAGGTGGGCGACGCCCAGCCCCAGGACTTCGACCTGGCGACCATGCCGAGGCGCTTCGCCGAACTGGGCGATGTACACGCCGACATGGACGACCACGCCTTCTCCCTGGAGGCCCTGCTGGAACTCGCCAGCCGTGACGAACACGACCACGGCCTGGGCGACCTGCCATACCCGCCCGAGTACCCGAAGATGCCGGGCGAGCCGAAACGCGTACAGCCGAGCCGAGCCAGGCACGAGGACGGTTAGCCGCCGACTCCGCAGCGGGGCAAACAGCCGCCGAGCAGGGGCGGTTACGGGTGGGGCGGACGAACGACGGGTTCGGGTGAGGCGGACGAAGGACGGTCCGGGTGAGGCGGACGAACGACGGGTCCGGGTGAGGCGACGAACGACGGATTCGGGTGAGGCGACGAACGACGGATTCGGGTGAGGCCGACGAACGGCTCGTCGCGTGCCTCGGCGCAGGTTGGCTTCAATGATCGGGGAGCGCTCTCACGCGGTGCGCGACGGCGCGGTTATCCTGATCCGCAACCGCCCAGGAGGTGCCCAGAGGTGACCGAGACAGCGTCGCGCCCCACGTTGGAGGCCGTGGCCGCGCGGGCCGGGGTCTCCCGGGCCACCGTGTCGCGTGTGGTGAACGGGGGCGACGGGGTGCGCGAGCCGCTCGTCGAGCGGGTGCGGCGAGCCGTCGAAGAACTGGGGTACGTGCCGAACCAGGCCGCGCGCAGCCTGGTCACCCGGCGCCACGACGCGGTGGCCGTGGTCATCGCCGAACCGGAGACCAGGGTCTTCGCGGACCCCTTCTTCGCGCTCCAACTCCGAGGTATCAGCAAGGAGTTGACGGCACATGACTCACAGCTCGTGCTGTTGCTCACCGAGGGCCGCGACGACCACGCACGCGTCGGGCGCTATCTCGCCGGGGGCCACGTCGACGGCGCCCTCGTCTTCTCGCTGCACCTCGACGACCCGCTGCCCGGACTGATCCACGGGGCGGGCGTGCCGACCGTGTTCGGCGGCCGGCCCGGCTGGGGAGACGGCGTCCGCGAGGCCGTGTACGTCGACTGCGACAACCGGGGCGGCGCCCGCGAGGCCGTACGCCACCTCGCCGGGCTCGGACGTACGCGCATCGCCCACATCACCGGCGCCCTCGACCAGACGTCGGCGGTCGACAGGCTGGAGGGGTTCAGGGACGTCATGGGCGACGTCGATCCGACGCTCGTGGTGACGGGCGACTTCACGCCCGCGGGCGGCGAGCGCGCGATGCGGGAGCTGCTGGAGCGCCGCCCGGACGTGGACGCGGTGTTCGTCGCGAACGACCTGTCGGCCTCGGGTGCCCTGCGCGTCCTTCGTGAGCAGGGACGACGGGTGCCGGACGACGTCGCGGTGATCGGCTTCGACGACATGCTGCCGGTCGCCGAGCAGACGGACCCGGCCCTGACGACGGTCCGTCAGGACATCGAGGAAATGGGTCGCTTGATGACCCGGCTGCTGCTGAGCCGACTCGACCGCGGGGCGGGCGAAGACGGTTCGGGGGGTACCCGGCCCAGCGTGGTGCTGCCGACGACATTGGTGCGACGGGCTTCCGCGTAGGCGTCTGCGTCGCTCTCGGCGCGGGTCCAAGTTCCCCCGGGCATCGCGGAGTTGATCCAGGGCGTCAGCGAGGCGTGCGTCCCGATGTCCGGTTGACGACGGGTCGGCGGGGCGCCCCCGCGTCGGCGGCTCCCCGGTCGGAGCCGTGGCTCTTCCGCGCCTCCCCGGTCCGGAGCAGTGGTTCTCCCGCGGCTCCCCGGTCCGGAGCCGTTGCTCTCCCGCGCCTCCCGGTTCCAGCCGTACTCTCCCGCGCCCTGGCATCCGAGCCGTAGCTTTCCAGCGCCCTGGCGATGAGCCGTACCTTTCCAGCGCCCTGCCGATCCGAGCAGCCACCCGCGGCGCCTGCCGGGTCGAAGCCTCAGCTCTGCTGCGGGGCGCTCTTGATCACCGCGAAGCGTGCCCCGTACGGGTCGGACAGCTTCGCCATGCGGCCCACGCCCTCCATGTCCGTCGCGGGCATGCGGACCTTGCCGCCCAGCTCCTGGGCCTTGGCGACTACGGCGTCCGTGTCGGTGACCTCGAAGTACGGCAGCCAGTACGCTCCGGACTCGGCCTCGGTCGGGTCGTCGGCCAGCGGGACGACGCCGCCGAACATGTCCTCCTGCTCCGTCCCCGCGGGGTTGATACAGGTGTAGGTACCGCCCGGGAACGGCACCGCCGAGGTCTCCCAGCCGAACACGGAGTTGTAGAACGCGGCGGCCGCGGCGATGTCCGCGGTGTAGAGCTCGACCCAGCACAGCGAGCCCGGGTCCCCGGCCAGGTCCAGGCCCTTGGTCCGGCCCGGCTGCCAGATGCCGAAGGGCACGCCCGCTTCGTCGGCGAGGATCGCCATGTGGCCCTCGCCCATCACGTCCATCGGCTGCATGAGCACGGCGCCCTTGGCCTGCTCGGCCGCCTTGGCCGTGGCCTCCGCGTCAGGGCTCTGGAAGTACACGGTCCAGGAGGGCGGGCCCTGCTCCGCCGTGGTCTGCATACCGCCGGCCACGGTCTTTCCGTCGAGCTGGAAGAAGCCGTAGCCGCCGGCGTCGGGCCCCGCCGACTGGAACTGCCAGCCGAAGAGGCCTCCGTAGAAGGAGATGGCGCCGTCGATGTCGGACGTACCGACATCCAGCCAGTTCGGCGCGCCGTTGACAAAACGGGTGGTGAGCATCATTGCCCTCCTCCAAAGGGTCCCGTTGCGTGCACTGCCGAGTCTCGCACCGCCCACTGACAACCGCTGCCGGGACGCGTGGCGCGGGCTCGAGTGGCGGTCGCGGTCGCTCCAGTCGCCAGGATGGTTCGCGCGGCACTGTGGCTGGGCGACGAGTCGGCGGTGCGGCTCGCTTGTTCGCGCGCTCCCCGCGCGCCGCCGTGCCCTGACCCGTGCGGCGGGACCATCATCAGGGGCCGCCGGCGCCCTCGGAGCGCGCCGTTGATCCCGCGTTGATCGAACGTTTTTCGCCGCGAGGCACGCTCTTGCCATGGAAACGATCACCGCGTCCGACATGGCCTGGCAGGAGCAGGCGCTGTGCGCGCAGACTGGGGCCGACTTCTTCTTTCCCGAGCCGGGCAGCTCGGTGCGCGAGGCGAAGCGCATCTGCGGTATGTGCGAGATGCGCTCCGCGTGCCTCGAGTACGCCTTGAGCAACGACGAGCGCTTCGGGGTGTGGGGCGGTCTCTCCGAGAAGGAGCGCCTGGGCCTTCGGCGCATCCAGGAGTGACGGGGCGCCTCGTCAGGCGTACGAAACCGAACCGCCATGTCCCGGCAGGTACCCCGCGACGCTCACCCCGGACACCGCCACGGCGCCGAGACGAGCCCGCCGCGCTCTCATCGCAATGGCCCGCGGGCGTGCGGTTGGGATCCGGGCGGCGCATCCGGGCGTAGGCCGCCACGATCACTGCGTTCCACATGGACCTGGGAGCGGAGCCCGGCCGGCTGGAGCTGGCGGCCGCCCTCGCCGAGGGCCGCGCCCTGGCGGGCGCAGCTGACAACACTGCGCCGCCACCCGGTGGCCGACGTGGGGGACGCGGCGCTGGACCAGGTGACGGCGCAGGAGGAAACCGTGGGACTACGCGCCCGCGCGTGCCGCCATGCGCGCCTTGCGGGCGGCGAGCTTCGCGTCGAACTTCGAGGCCTCCGCGTCCAGACCGCCCATGAAGAAGCCGAGCTCCTCCTGAGCCTTCAGGCCCTCGGGGCCGAGGCCGTCCATCTCGAGGACCTTGAGGTGACGCAGCACGGGCTGCAGCACGTCGTCGTGGTGGATGCGCATGTTGTAGACCTCGCCGATGGCCATCTGCGCGGCGGCGCGCTCGAAGCCGGGCATGCCGTGACCGGGCATCCGGAAGTTGACGACGACATCGCGCACGGCCTGCATGGTCAGGTCGGGAGCCAGTTCGAACGAGGCCTTCAGGAGGTTGCGGTAGAAGACCATGTGCAGGTTCTCGTCCGTCGCGATGCGCGCCAGCATGCGGTCGCAGATCGGGTCACCCGACTGGTGACCGGTGTTGCGGTGCGAGATGCGGGTGGCCAGCTCCTGGAAGGCGACGTACGCCACGGAGTGCAGCATCGAGTGGCGGTTGTCCGACTCGAAGCCCTCGCTCATGTGCTGCATGCGGAACTCTTCGAGCTTGTCCGGGTCGACGGCGCGGGAGGCGAGCAGGTAGTCGCGCATCACGATGCCGTGCCGACCCTCCTCCGCCGTCCAGCGGTGCACCCAGGTGCCCCAGGCGCCGTCACGGCCGAAGAGCGAGGCGATCTCGTGGTGGTAGCTGGGGAGGTTGTCCTCGGTGAGGAGGTTGACGACCAGCGCGATCCGGCCGATCTCGGTGACCTTGGACTGCTCCTTGTCCCAGGCCTCGCCGTCTTCGAAGAGACCGGGGAAGTTACGGGCGTCGTTCCACGGCACGTACTCGTGCGGCATCCAGTCCTTGGCCACCTTCAGGTGGCGATTGAGCTCCGTCTCGACCACTTCTTCCAACGCGTACAGCAGCCGAGCGTCGGTCCAGGCGGTGGACGGGCTGGCGAGGTGCGGAGAAGTGATCGTCACAGATGCTCCAGGGGGACGTGTATGCCAAGCGGGGGAGAAACCTACGGCATCGTAGGCTACGTATCCGTAGGTTACGAAACCGTAGGTTAAGTGTGCTGTAAAGACCCCCTGATCAGCGGCGGTTCCGAAGGGAATCCGCGCAGTCTCAGGGACGCGCCCGGGCCGCTTCCCGGAAGCCCAGGTCCCAGCGCCGAATGGGTCACGATCACTTGTTCAGCCGTGCAGCTCCCGAAGTCGTACCGAGAGACATGTCACACAGCCTTCGAGCTTCTCGAACTCGCTGATATCCACGAGGACCGGGTCATGGCCGAGGTCCGCGAACAGCTCCGCCGTCTTCGGGGCGCTCGCCGCCATCAGAAGCTTTCCGCCGCCCAGGAGCACCACGTGCGCGCCGGACTCCTCCGGCACCGGCAGGAAACGCGGGAACAGCGACGCGTTGTCCACCAGCGGCTCGTGGCCGATAACCGTCCCGTCGGGCAGCGCGGTGACCGCCGACTTCAGGTGCAGCACCTTGCTCACGGGTACGGCGACGACCCGCGCCCCGAGCGGTTCGAAGGCCGCCCGCAGCTGCTGGACCCCGGCCGCGTTGGTACGCCCTCCGCGGCCCACGTACACCGTGTCACCGACCTTCAGGATGTCACCGCCGTCAAGCGTGCCCGGCTCCCAGACCCAGTTCACCGAGCAGCCCAGGCGGGCCACGGCCTCCTCGACCGCGGCCGTCTCGCCGCGCCGGGACTCGGCGCCGGGGCGGGAGATCAGGGCGACGTTGCGGAAGACGACCACGGTGTCCTCGACGAACACGGAGTCCGGGCAGTCGTCCGCCGGGTCCACCTCGACGGTCTCCCAGTCGTGGGTGCGCAGCGCCTCCGCGTACGCCTCCCACTGCTCGACCGCCAGGTCGACGTCCACCGTGGCACGCTCGATGTGCGTCACCAGCCCCTCGGCGAGACGGGGACTGGGCCTGCGGATGAGGGCTTTCTGGCTGGGCACGGGAAGATCTCCGAATCGGCAGGGGGTGTCGGCGCACATCATGCAGCGCTGCTCGCGCGCGCAAAAGCCCCCGGCCTGACGTCGGGCAAACACCTGCACCCGACGCTAGGCCGTCCCCGGGCCCGGCACTAGGCGGGAGACCCGACAGTTTCCGGAGCGATTTCTTTCAGTTCTCCTCCTTCCAGGAGCAGCCAGCGCGTGATTCCGATCGACTTCAGGAACGGCACGTCATGGCTGGCGACGATCAGGCCGCCCTCATAGGAGTCCAGGGCTGTGGTGAGCTGGCGGACGCTCGCCATGTCGAGGTTGTTCGTCGGCTCGTCGAGCATCAGGAGCTGGGGCGCGGGCTCGGCCAGCATCAGCGCGGCGAGCGCGGCACGGAAGCGCTCGCCTCCGGAGAGCGTCGCCGCCCGCTGGTCGGCCTTCGCCCCCTTGAACAGGAACCGGGCCAGCCGCGCCCGGATCCGGTTGTTGGTGGCGGAAGGGGCGTACCGGGCCACGTTCTCGGCGACGGTCGACTCGTCGTCGAGGACATCGAGCCGCTGTGGCAGAAACCGCAGCGGCACATGGGCGCGCGCCTCGCCGGCCACCGCCTCCAGCTCCCCGGCGATCGTGCGCAGCAGTGTCGTCTTGCCCGCGCCGTTGCGTCCGATCAGCGCGATCCGTTCCGGCCCGCGCAGCTCGAACACGCCGTCCACGCGGGCGCCGTACCTCAGCTTCAGGTTCTCCAGGGTGAGTACGGTGCGGCCGGGCGGCACCGCGGTGTACGGCAGATCGACGCGGATCTCGTCGTCGTCCCGTACGGCCTCCACCGCGTCGCCGAGCCGCTCCTTCGCCTCGGCGAGCTTCTCCTCGTGCATGATGCGGTGCTTGCCCGCGGACTCCTGGGCCGCCCGCTTGCGCGCACCCATGACGATCTTCGGCTCGCGCTTCTGCTCGAACATCTTCTGGCCGTACCGCTTGCGACGGGCCAACTTCACCTGCGCGTCGACCAGTTCGCGCTTCTGTTTCTTCAGGTCGGCCTCCGCGACGCGCACCATGCGCTCCGCCGCCTCCTGTTCACCGGCGAGCGCCTCCTCGTACGCGGAGAAGGTGCCGCCGTACCAGGTGACCTCCCCGGAGCGCAGATCGGCGATCTGGTCCACCAGGTCGAGGAGTTCGCGGTCGTGGCTGACCACGACCATGACCCCGGACCACGCCTCGACGGCCGCGTAGAGCCGCCGTCGCGCGTACAGGTCGAGGTTGTTGGTGGGCTCGTCGAGCAGGAGTACGTCGGGTCGGCGCAGCAGGAGCGCGGCCAGGCGCAGCAGCACCGACTCGCCGCCCGACACCTCGCCGATGGTGCGGTCCAACGCGATGTGGCCGAGCCCGAGTTCGCCGAGCGTCGCGAGCGCCCGCTCCTCGACGTCCCAGTCGTCGCCGACGACGTCGAAGTGCTCCTCGGCCACGTCGCCCGCCTCGATGGCGTGCAGCGCGGCGCGGGTGGCGGAGATGCCGAGCGCCTCGTCGACCCTCAGACCGGTGTCGAGCGCGACGTTCTGCGGCAGATAACCGACCTCGCCCGCGACCCGGACGGTGCCGTCGGTCGGGATGAGCTCGTCGGCGATCAGCTTCAACAACGTTGACTTTCCTGATCCGTTGATACCGACGAGCCCGGTCCTGCCGGGGCCGAAGGCGACCTGGAGGTCGTCGAAGACGGCGGTGCCGTCGGGCCACGCGAAGGAGAGGGAGGTACAGGTGATGGATGTGGGGAAGGTAGACATGAGGGCCTCGCGGTTGCTGGATGCGGTCAGGAGCACGCGTTCGGGACACCGCGAGGTGACGACGATCCAGTTCGGAGGGCAACGGAAAGGCCCCGCACCGGAGGACGGCTCGTACACCGAGGTCGCACGCTGCGCACACGGACGCCAGGCAGAGCAGGCTGTGTGTGACGCGGTGTCTCAGACCTCAGACGAGCAACGTCCTTCTCCAATCGACGGCAACAGGACCGCTGAACACGCTAGGGGCGGCCCTGGAGGCTGTCAAAGGATTAACGTGCCCCGACGACGCGAAGGAGATCCCGTGCCGAACGGCCCGCTCTCGCTGCCCGCCCGGCTCTGCCTCCTCGCCTGGGACACCTCGCGGCTCGAGGCCACCGGCACGGCCCCGCTTCACCTTCTGGTGCGCGCCGGCGCCCTCACCGAACTCGCCCAGCGCGGACTGCTCATCGACGACGACGGCATCGTCACCCCCGTCGACCCCGACTCCCGCGCGGGGGACGTCGTCCTCGACGGGCTCCTGGAACTCGTCGAGGAGTCCCGGCCGCGGACATGGGGGGAATGGGTGACGCCGCGGGCTCGCGTCACCCTGGACGCCGTATGCGCGCAGCTGGCGGCCGAGGGATTTCTCCGGACGGAGCGCAAGCGGATCCTCGGGCTCTTCCCATCCACGGGATACGGGATGGAGCGGGCGTCCGCCGTGGACGCACTGCGCGCGGAGGCCCGGCAGGTGCTGGAAGGCCCGCGGCCCGTCGCCGATGTCTGCGACCGTGACGCGGCCCTCGTCGCCCTTGCCGTCGCCGCCGAAGTCCCGGCCTTCGTATGGGCCAGGGACCGCATCGACGAACTGACCGAACGCGGCGCCGCGGCGGCTCCGGCCCTGAAGAAGATCATCCAGGAGGTGCGTACGGCGGCGATCGCGGCGTCGGCGGAGGCGGCCACGGGGAGCTGAGGCCCCAGAGTCCTCTCGCCAGCTCGCCAGCTCGCCAGCTCGCCAGCTCGCCAGCTCGCCAGCTCGCCAGCTCGCCAGCTCGCCAGCTCGCCGCGGGCGCCCGCGTCCCACGTACATGTCGAATTTCCGCCAGACCCGACTACCGTCCGATGGTTGGCTCGGCCCCATGACGAACCAGAACCCCCTTCGCGAAACCGCCCTCGCCTTCCGTGCCCTGCACGTGCCCGGCACCCCGCTCGTGCTCCCGAACGCCTGGGACACGGCGAGCGCCAGGATCGTCGAGGAGGCGGGCGCGTCCGCCGTGGCGACCACCAGCGCGGGACTCGCCTGGGAACTCGGGGCGGCGGACGGTGACCGGCTCGACGGGGACAGGGCGATCGAGGCGGTGGGACGGATCGCAGCCGTGGTCCGCGTGCCCGTCAGCGCGGACATCGAGAGCGGCTACGCGCGGGACGCCCAGGGCGTCGGAGGCACGATCCGCGCGGTGCTCGCGGCGGGCGCCGTCGGGGTGAACATCGAGGACGCGCTGTACGACGGCACCGCGCCGTTGCGCCCGGTCGCCGAGCAGTCCGAGCGCATCGCCGCGGCCAGGGCGGCCGCCGACGGGGCCGGCGTGCCGCTGTACGTCAACGCCCGCATCGACACGTTTCTGCGGGGCGTGGGCGGGATCGAGGAGACCTTGGAGCGGGCCGCGGCCTTCCTCGCCGCCGGAGCCGACGGTGTCTTCGTCCCCGGAGCCGTCGATCCGGTGACCGTGAAGGCACTCGTCGAGGGCGTCGAAGCGCCGCTGAACGTGATGGTGGGTCCGGGCGCGCCGTCCGTCGCCGAGCTGGCCGCGCTCGGTGTCGCCCGGATCAGCGCGGGTTCGGGCATCGCCCAGGCGGCGCATGCCGTGGTCCGGCGCGCCGCGCGGGAGCTGCTGAGCGCGGGGACCTACGACTCGCTGACCGACGGGCTCGACTATGCCGAGCTCAACACCCTCATGGGGAACAGCCGCTGAGGGCGCCGCTCAGCAGGTGCCCCGCATGAGCTCCGCCAGATCCTGGTCCAGGTCCACCTGGAGGTGCTCGAGGCCGACGGGCACCAGCTCCGTCGTGCGCTGCAGGAAGTCCCGCACCTCACCCGAGCGCACATGCACCACGGCGGTGCCCTCGGGGGCGTGGAACTCCAGCACGGTGCGGTCGTAGCCGTACGGCCGCACCCGTACGTCGCCCCGGCCCACCGACTCCTCGAGGCCGGACGCGAGCAGCTCACGCGCGAAGGTCCAGCAGACCTCCACGCCCTCCAGCGTGGCCGGCGCGGGGAAGGTCATACGGACCGCGAAGGGATCGCTCCGGTCGTAGTGGAGCGTTGCGGGAATGCTCGGCATCCGCGGCGCGGCGGCGACGAGGCGGGCCTCTACGGGCTGCTCGATGACGGTGGACAACGCCTTGCTCCCTTGGGACGGCTGGACGAACTCCGGGCGGATGGGACCGGTCAATTGAAGAGACGAAGAAACGAGCCAGTGCGTGCACCTGAAACCCGAGTGACCTCTGTCACCGAGTTCATGCAGTGAGGTGATCCACTTGGTGATCCATTTTTCGCCCCTTGCTCGCCGGACATCCGAGAGGACACTCAGTCGAGGCCTCCGGGTTCCCGGACGACGCCATCTGGACGGCACCGGGGGAGTGGACTAGCTTCGCCCGCCATGAGGGGCTTGGGGAAGTCGAGACGTATGAGTCGGACGGTCGCCGTGGGACTGTGCGCGTTCGCGCTCACGACCGCGCTCGCGGCGGCGGTGCCCGCGCAGGCGCACGAGGCGGCGAAGGCCCCGCACTGGGGCCTGACGGACAGCGGCACCGACGTACGGCTGCGCGGACTGTCGGCCGTCAGCCGGGACACGGCCTGGGTGGCCGGCTCGAAGGGCATCGTGCTGCGCACGACCGACGGCGGCGCCGACTGGCGAAACGTCTCGCCGCCCAACAGCGCGGACCTGGAGTTCCGTGACATCGAGGCGTTCGACGCGCGGCGGGCGGTGGTGCTGGCCATCGGCGAGGGTGAGGCCTCCCGTGTCCTGAGGACCGACGACGGCGGCGCGACCTGGACGGAGTCGTTCCGCAACACCGACGCGAAGGCCTTCTACGACTGCCTCACCTTCTTCGACCGGCGCCACGGCCTGGCGATGAGCGATCCGGTGGACGGCAAGTTCCGCATCCTGTCGACCAGTGACGGTGGCCGGTCCTGGACGGTGCTGCCCAGCGACGGGATGCCCGCCGCGCAGGACGGCGAGGCGGGCTTCGCGGCGAGCGGGCAGTGCCTGGTCAGTTCGGGGTCGCGCGATGTGTGGCTGGCGACCGGCGGAGGCGCACGCGCGCGCGTGCTGCACTCCTCGGATCGCGGACTGACGTGGACCGCCGCCGACACGCCGATCCCGGCCGGCGACCCGGCGCGCGGCGTCTTCGCCCTCGCCTTCCGCGACCGCACCCACGGACTCGCGGTCGGCGGCGACTACCGAGCCGACCAGACCTCACCCCGGGCGGCGGCACTCACCCCCGACGGCGGGCGCACCTGGTCGCCCGCCGCCCAGCCCCCGCCCGCCTACCGCTCCGGTGTCACCTGGTTCCCGCACAGCCGCACCGCCGCGCTCGCCGTCGGCCCCACCGGTACCGACGTGACCACGGACGGCGGCAGCACCTGGCACACCGTCGACACCGGCTCGTACGACACCGTGGACTGCGCCCAGGACCTTGGCTGCTGGGCCTCGGGAGAGAAGGGCCGGGTGGCACGCCTGGAGCCGTGAGCTGCCGCTCGCCGTGCGGCGGAGAGAGTGCCGTGTTTGCGTTGGACAGGGGTACTCGTCCCACGCGAAGAAAGGAAGTGAGCAGTTATGCCCCGTGGCTCCAGCTCAAAGCGGGAACGCCAGTACGAGCACATCAAGGACAGTGCTCAGGACCGCGGAGAGAGCACCGAGCGCGCCAAGGAGATCGCCGCACGGACCGTGAACAAGGAACGTGCCCGTTCGGGCGAGTCCAAGACGGCGAGCCGTACCTCCACCCAGGACATGTCGTCCAGCAAACGCGGTGGCCAGCGCTCGCACTCGGGTTCCGAGGGACCCACCTACGACCAGCTCTACGAGGAGGCCAAGAAGCGCAACATCCACGGCCGTTCGGACATGAACAAGAGCCAGCTCAAGCGGGCTCTGGGCAATAAGGGCTGAGTACGGACGCCCGGCTCAGCCGAGCGTCTCGCGGTACTGATCGAGGGCGGGCGCCGTCTTCGTGGCCACGAACTCCGTGATGCGGTACGCGCACACTCCCGCGAGGACGAACGGGTCGCCCGCCGCGATCTGTTCGATCTGTGGACGACCCCCCGCGACGGCGAGGATCACCCCGCCGTCGCGGGGGTTCTTGCGCCCGGAAGCGAGGAAGACACCCGCGGCGTAGTGCTCGCCGAGCCAGGCGACATGCGCTTCGTGCACGGCGTCGACGGCCTCGAGCGGCGCGGTGTAGGTCAGCTCCAGTACGAACATGATCACGAGCCTACCCCTGGCCGACAGGCCCTAGGCTCGTCCCCACCATGAGGACCGTGAGGATTCCGGCGGGCTGGCCCGCCACCGAAGAGCAGGCGCGTGCCGCGCAGGACGAGTTGCGGGGGCGCGTCGCGCTCGACGAGCCGGGCCCGCCGCCCGGCAGCGGCCGGGTGACCGGGGTCGATGTCGCCTACGACGACGACCGGGACCTCGTCGTGGCGGCGGCCGTGGTGCTCGACGCGGCGACCCTCGACGTCGTCGCCGAGGCCACCGCCGTCGGACAGGTCTCCTTCCCCTACGTTCCCGGGCTGCTGGCCTTCCGCGAGATCCCGACCGTCCTGGCCGCCCTCGACGCCCTGCCCTGCGCGCCCGGCCTGGTCGTCTGCGACGGCTACGGCCTGGCTCACCCGCGCCGCTTCGGCCTCGCCAGCCACCTGGGCGTCCTCACCGGGCTCCCCACGATCGGCGTGGCCAAGAACCCGTTCACCTTCTCCTACGAGGAGCCGGACGCCCGGCGTGGCAGCGCCTCCCCGCTCCTCGCGCAGGGACCCGCGGGTGCCGAGGAGGTCGGCCGCGTGCTGCGCACACGGGACGGCGTCAAGCCGGTGTTCGTGTCCGTGGGTCACCGGGTGAGCCTCGACAACGCGTGCGCGCACACGCTCGCGCTCACCCCTGAGTACCGCCTCCCGGAGTCCACCCGAAGGGCGGACTCCCTCTGCAGACGGGCGCTCCAGGAAGCAACCCCCTGACGTACGTCGCCCGTTGACTGAGTACGTGTTCTGAGTAGCCGTACGGATGTGATGGCACCCTCGTGATCGGCAGGCTGTGCCGCATGACGACGCACCGCGCACCGAAGCCCGTGGCCAACCCGACCCAGCCCATTGAGCGAGCGGTGACGGCCGCACTGGTCCTCGCCGTGATCGCCGGACTCGCCTGGATAGGCGGGATGATCTACACGGTCACGGGTTGGGCGTCCTGACGGGCCGCTACAGAACAGCGGCCACCCGGAAGGTGATCCCCGCCGCGCGGAGGCGGTCGGTCAGCGCGTCGCCCATCGCCACCGCCGACGTGACCTGCCCGGACGTCTTCGGCAGGTCGTCGAAGGCGAGGGACAACGCCGACTCCGCGAGCATCTTGGCGGTCTCGTCGTAGCCGGGGTCGCCGCCCGAGACCTCCGTGAACACGCGTCGGCCGCCGCCCTCGCCCACGAACCGCACCGAGAACCAGCTCTTCGCGCGCCGCGCGGCACTCGGCCCCTCCCCGGGCTTGACCCGCTCGGACAACCAGCGGCGCGCGGGCGGCAGCTGGGCCGCGGCGAACACCGCGCTCACCGCGGCGACCCCGCCCACGGCGAACGGCAGCCGCTCGACGGCCGCGTAATGGCGGTAGCGGAAGTCGGGCCCGTACCGCTCCAGGGCCCGCGCGGACCGCTGCACCACCTGGGCGTCGATCGTGGGCAACGGCAGCGCCCACGCACCGACCTCCCTGGCGAACCGCGGAGCGCTCAGTGGCGCCTGCGCCCGCCGCCCCATCAGCCGCGGCTCGTGCCGCCTGCGGTCCCGCGCCGCGGCCAGCAGGTGCCGCCCGCGGGAGAACTGGGTGAGCGCGGAGGCGAAGGTGCCGCCCGAGAACATCGCCTGGGTGCGCACGAATCCGTCGACCTGCAGCGGCACCCCCTCGGGAAGCTGCTTCACCGTGAAGTACGCGCCCAGGTCGTGCGGAATCGAGTCGAAACCGCAGGAGTGCACGAGCCGCGCCCCGGTTTCCCGGGCCCGGGCGTCGTGCCGGACGTACATCAGGTCCACGAACTCGGGTTCACCCGTGAGGTCCACGTAGTCGGTCCCGGCGTCCGCGCAGGCGGCCACCAGTTCCTCGCCGTACGTGATGTACGGCCCCACCGTCGTGGCCACCACGCGCGCGTGGCGGGCGAGTTCACGCAGCGACCGCGCGTCGGACACGTCCGCCAGGAGCACACCGGGCGCGCCGTCGAGCCGCTCCCGAAGCCGCTCCAGCTTCTGCGCGCTGCGCCCCGCGATCGCCCACCGCAGCCCTTCGGGCGCGTGCGCGGCGAGGTACTCCGCGGTGAGTTCCCCGACGAACCCCGTGGCTCCGAAGAGCACGATGTCGTACGTGCGGTCGGTCCCGTTTGGCCTGCTCATGACACTCCCCCACTCTCGGCTGCGCTCGAGCGGGTGGGGCCCCCACTGCCATGCGCGAAGCGCCGTTGTCGGTGGCTGAGGCTAGCGTGAGGTACGAGCAGCCGAACAGACAGGTCGGAGGTAGCCGTGGCCGTGCCGAGGAACGCCCTGAAAAAGTGGGAGATGGTGCGCGAGTTCGCCCTCGGGCTGCCCGTCGCCACCGAGGAGTTCCCCTGGGGTGAGACCGTCGCCAAGGTCAACAAGAAGGTGTTCGTGTTCCTCGGCGTCGACGACGGCAGTCATCCGCTCGGTGTGACGGTGAAGCTCAAGGACGAGGAGGCGCACGCCCACGCGCTGACGTCGCCCGGCGCGGAGCCCGCTGCATACGGCCTAGGCAAGTCCGGCTGGGTGCGCATACCCCTGGCGGAGCAAGGCGCTCCAGCCGCGGAGCTGCTGTGCGAATGGGTCGAGGAGAGCTACCGGACGATCGCGCCGACGAAGCTGATCGCGGAGCTGGAAGGGCGCTGACCGCCCCTCTTCCCGCACCTTTCGGCCCGGTTCACCACCCGTAATTTAACTAAGCGCTTGCTCGTCAAGGGCTTGCCCGTCGTGGAACGCGTTCTTAACATCGCTGATGTCACATCAGTAGTGTCACAGTGCTGGGGGCTTGATGGCAGAGGCAGGGACACCGGGGCACGGCCCGCTCGGCGGGGTGCGCGTGGTTGAGCTGGCGGGCATTGGCCCCGGCCCGTTCGCCGCCATGCTCCTCGCCGATCTCGGCGCGGACGTCGTCCGCGTGGACCGGCCCGGTGGCGCCGGGCTCGCGATCAATCCGGAGTACGACGTCACCAACCGCAACAAGCGGTCCGTGATCATCGACCTGAAGGCCGACGACGGCCCTGCCCGCGTCCTCGACCTGGTCGAACGCGCCGACATCCTCATCGAGGGCTACCGCCCCGGCGTCGCCGAGCGCCTCGGTGTGGGCCCCGAGACCTGTCACGCCCGCAACCCGAGGCTCGTCTACGGCCGTATGACCGGCTGGGGCCAGGAAGGGCCGCTCGCCCAGCGCGCCGGGCACGACATCGCGTACATCGCCCTGACCGGAACCCTCGGCATGATCGGCAGGCCGCAGGAGCCGCCCACGGTCCCGGCGAACCTCGTCGGCGACTACGCGGGCGGCTCGCTGTACCTCGTCGTCGGCGTCCTCGCCGCCCTGCACCATGCGCGCGCGAGCGGCGCCGGACAGGTCGTGGACGCGGCCATCGTCGACGGTGCCGCCCACCTCGCCGCGATGATCCACGGCATGCTCGCCGCCGGTGGCTGGCAGGACCGGCGCGGCGCCAACCTCCTCGACGGCGGCTGTCCCTACTACGGGACGTACGAGACGGCCGACGGGCAGTACATGGCGGTGGGCGCCCTCGAGCAGCAGTTCTACGACGAGTTCGTGGAACTGCTCGGCATCGAGGAACTGGCCCCCGCCCGCAAGGACCTGGCCCGCTGGGGCGAGCTGCGCGAGGCGGTCGCGGCGCGATTCAGGACCCGTACGAGGGACGAGTGGACCGCCGTCTTCGAGGGCTCGGACGCGTGCGTGGCCCCGGTTCTGTCGCTTCGCGAGGCGCCCACCCACCCGCATCTCGCCGCCCGCGGCACCTTCGTCGACCACGGCGGCATCACCCAGCCGGCCCCCGCGCCCCGCTTCTCCCTCACCCACACCGCCGTCCGCAGTGGCCCCGCCCAGCCGGGCGCCGACACGGCGGAGGTGGCCCGCGACTGGGGCGTACCCCACCTGACGAAGGACGGCGACCGATGAAGCGGCAGATCTTCACCGCCGAGCACGACGCGTTCCGGGAGACCGTGCGCACCTTCCTCGCCAAGGAAGTGCTGCCCCATTACGAGCAGTGGGAGAAGGACGGCATCGTCTCGCGCGACGCCTGGCGGGCCGCCGGGAAGCAGGGGCTCCTCGGGCTCGCCGTGCCCGAGGAGTACGGAGGCGGCGGCACCGACGACTTCCGCTACAGCGCCGTCCTCGCCGAGGAGTTCACGCGCGCGGGGGCCGCCGGGCTCGCGCTCGGGCTGCACAACGACATCATCGGGCCGTATCTGACGGGCCTGGCCACCGAGGAGCAGAAGCGGCGCTGGCTGCCCGGCTTCTGCGACGGCTCACTGATCACGGCGATCGCCATGACCGAACCCGGCGCCGGATCCGACCTCCAGGGCATCACGACGCACGCCGAGGACCGGGGCGAGTACTGGCTGCTCAACGGCTCCAAGACCTTCATCTCGAACGGCATTCTCGCCGACCTCGTCATCGTGGTGGCGAAGACGACTCCAGAAGGCGGCGCCCACGGGCTCTCCCTGCTCGTCGTCGAGCGCGGCATGGAGGGCTTCGAGCGCGGCCGCAACCTCGACAAGATCGGCCAGAAGTCGCAGGACACGGCCGAGCTGTTCTTCCACGACGTGCGCGTGCCCAAGGAGAACCTGCTCGGCGAGCCGAACGGCGCCTTCGTGCATCTGATGACGAACCTCGCGCAGGAACGCATGGGCATCGCCGTCGCCGGGATCGCGGCGGCCGAGTATCTGCTGGAGATCACCACCGAGTACGTCAAGGAGCGCGAGGCCTTCGGGCGGCCGCTCGCGAGGCTCCAGCACATCCGCTTCGAGATAGCCGAGATGGCCACCGAGTGCGCCGTCACCCGGACGTTCCTCGACCGCTGCATCGTCGATCACTCCAACGGCGAACTCGACGCGGTACACGCCTCCATGGCCAAGTGGTGGGCCACCGAGCTGCAGAAGCGGGTAGCCGACCGTTGTCTCCAACTGCACGGCGGATACGGCTACATGACGGAGTACCGCGTCGCCCGGGCCTTCACCGACGGACGTATCCAGACCATCTACGGCGGGACCACCGAGATCATGAAGGAGATCATCGGCCGCTCGCTCCTTGGCTAACACTCCTTGAAAGGTTTACTCGTGAGCACCGAAGCGTACGTGTACGACGCGATCCGCACCCCGCGCGGACGCGGCAAGGCGAACGGCGCCCTGCACGGCACCAAGCCCATCGACCTGGTCGTCGGGCTCATCCACGAGGTCCAGCGCCGCTTCCCGGGGCTCGACCCGGCCGCCATCGACGACATCGTGCTGGGCGTCGTGGGCCCGGTCGGAGACCAGGGCTCCGACATCGCCCGCATCGCCGCGATCGCCGCCGGACTGCCCGACACGGTGGCCGGCGTCCAGGAGAACCGCTTCTGCGCCTCTGGCCTCGAAGCCGTCAACCTGGCCGCGATGAAGGTCCGTTCGGGGTGGGAGGACCTGGTGCTCGCGGGCGGCGTCGAGTCGATGTCACGCGTGCCCATGGCCTCGGACGGCGGCGCCTGGTTCGCCGACCCGATGACCAACATCGCCACCAACTTCGCGCCGCAGGGCATCGGCGCCGACCTCATCGCCACCATCGAAGGCTTCTCACGCCGTGACGTGGACGAGTACGCGGCGCTGTCCCAGGAGCGCGCCGCCGTCGCCTGGAAGGACGGCCGCTTCGACAAGTCCGTCGTCCCGGTGAAGGACCGCAGCGGGCTCGTCGTCCTCGACCGCGACGAGCACCTGCGGCCCGGCACCACCGCCGACTCGCTCGCGGGGCTCAAGCCGTCGTTCGCGGACATCGGCGATCTGGGCGGCTTCGACGCGGTGGCCCTGCAGAAGTACCACTGGGTCGAGGAGATCGACCACGTCCACCACGCGGGCAACTCCTCCGGCATCGTCGACGGCGCGTCGCTCGTCGCCATCGGCTCCAAGGAGGTCGGCGAGCGCTACGGCCTGACCCCGCGCGCGCGGATCGTCTCCGCCGCCGTCTCCGGCTCCGAGCCCACCATCATGCTCACCGGGCCCGCGCCCGCCACCCGCAAGGCGCTCGCCAAGGCCGGGCTGACCATCGACGACATCGACCTCGTCGAGATCAACGAGGCCTTCGCCGCGGTCGTCCTGCGCTTCGTGAAGGACATGGGCCTGTCCCTGGACAAGGTCAACGTCAACGGCGGCGCGATCGCTCTCGGCCACCCGCTCGGCGCAACCGGCGCGATGATCCTCGGCACCCTCGTCGACGAACTGGAGCGCCAGGACAAGCGCTACGGCCTCGCCACGCTGTGCGTGGGAGGCGGCATGGGCATCGCCACGATCGTCGAGCGTCTCTGACCTTTCCCAACGGATCAACGGATCTACGGAGCACCCCCTGATGAGCACTGAGCCCACCACCATCCGCTGGGAACAGGACGAGACCGGCGTCGTCACCCTCGTCCTGGACGACCCGAACCAGTCCGCCAACACCATGAACCAGGCGTTCAAGGACTCGATCGCGGCGATCGCCGAGCGAGCCGAGGCCGAGAAGGACTCCATCCGCGGGATCATCTACACCTCCGCGAAGAAGACCTTCTTCGCGGGCGGCGACCTCAAGGACATGATCCAGGCCGGCCCGGAGAACGCCCAGCAGGCCTTCGACACCGGTGTGGCCATCAAGTCCTCCCTGCGCCGCATCGAGACCCTGGGCAAGCCGGTCGTCGCCGCCCTCAACGGCGCGGCGCTCGGCGGCGGTTACGAGATCGCCCTTGCCTCCCACCACCGCGTCGCCCTCGACGCCCCAGGCTCCAAGATCGGCCTGCCCGAGGTCACCCTCGGCCTGCTCCCCGCCGGCGGCGGAGTCACCCGCACCGTCCGCCTCATGGGCATCACGGACGCCCTGCTGAAGGTGCTGCTCCAGGGCACCCAGTACTCCCCGCAGCGCGCCCTGGAGAACGGCCTCGTCCACGAAGTGGCCGCCACCCCCGAGGAGATGCTCGCCAAGGCCCGCGCCTTCATCGACGCCCACCCCGAGTCGCGGCAGCCCTGGGACAAACCGGGCTACAAGATCCCCGGCGGCACGCCGGCCAACCCGAAGTTCGCGGCGAACCTGCCCGCCTTCCCGGCCAACCTGAGGAAGCAGCTGGGCGGCGCTCCCTACCCGGCCCCGCGCAACATCCTCGCGGCGGCCGTCGAGGGCTCCCAGGTCGACTTCGAGACCGCGCTGATCATCGAGGCGCGCTACTTCACCGAGCTGGTCACCGGGCAGACCGCCAAGAACATGATCCAGGCGTTCTTCTTCGACCTCCAGGCGGTCAACTCCGGCGCCAATCGCCCCAAGGGCATCGAGCCGCGCCAGGTCCGCAAGGTCGCCGTCCTCGGTGCCGGGATGATGGGCGCGGGCATCGCCTACTCGTGCGCCCGCGCGGGCATCGACGTCGTCCTCAAGGACGTGTCGGCCGAGGCGGCGGCCAAGGGCAAGGACTACTCCGAGAAGCTCTGCGCCAAGGCCGTCTCCAGGGGACGTACGACGCAGGAGAAGGCGGACGCGCTCCTCGCCCGCATCACGCCGACCGCCGACCCGAACGACCTGGCCGGCTGCGACGCGGTGATCGAGGCCGTCTTCGAGGACACGGCACTCAAGCACAAGGTGTTCCAGGAGATCCAGAACGTCGTCGAGCCCGACGCGCTGCTGTGCTCCAACACCTCGACCTTGCCGATCACCGTGCTCGCCGAGGGCGTCGAGCGGCAGGACGACTTCATCGGGCTGCACTTCTTCTCGCCCGTCGACAAGATGCCGCTCGTCGAGATCATCAAGGGCGAGCGGACCGGCGACGAGGCACTGGCGCGCGCCTTCGACCTCGTACGGCAGATCAAGAAGACCCCGATCGTCGTCAACGACTCGCGCGGCTTCTTCACCTCCCGTGTCATCGGGCACTTCATCAACGAGGGTGTCGCGATGGTCGGCGAGGGCATCGAGCCCGCGTCCGTCGAGCAGGCGGCCGCCCAGGCCGGTTACCCGGCCAAGGTCCTCTCCCTGATGGACGAGCTGACGCTGACCTTGCCGCGCAAGATCCGCAAGGAGTCGAAGCAGGCTGTCGAGGACGCGGGCGGCACCTGGCAGACGCATCCAGCGGAGGCGGTCATCGACCGCATGGTCGAGGAGTTCGACCGCACCGGTCGCAGCGGCGGCGCCGGCTTCTACGAGTACGGCGAGGACGGCAAGCGCGGCAAGCTGTGGCCCGGCCTGCGCGAGCACTTCACCAAGCCCGGCCACCAGATCCCCTTCAAGGACATGCAGGAGCGCATGCTCTTCGCCGAGGCGCTGGACACCGTCCGGCTCCTGGAAGAAGGCGTGCTGACCTCCGTCGCCGACGCCAACATCGGGTCCATCTTCGGCATCGGCTTCCCGGGCTGGACCGGCGGTGTCCTGCAGTACATCAACGGGTACGACGGCGGCGCCGGGCTGCCCGGATTCGTGGCACGCGCGCGTGAACTCGCCGAGCGCTACGGGGAGCGGTTCACGCCGCCCGCGCTGCTCGTCGAGAAGGCGCAGAAGGGCGAGAGCTTCAGCGACGCGAACTGACGTCCTTCGCTGACGCCGGGTGACGTATCGCTGGGCCGTACGTCACCCGGCGTCGGTGCAACCGCAGGGGGCCCTCGTACGTTCTAGGCTGCCGTAGGTCATGGTCACGCCAACGGAGGGGTCGTACGTGCGGTGCACCACCAAGCGAGTGCTGCGAGGAGCCGGAGTCGGCGTTCTCGTCCTGTCGCTCGCGCTCACGGGATGCCAGGGCAAGAAGCACAAGAAGAAGAGCCGGGGGTTGTCGTCCACGTCCCGCAGCCGTACGACCGGGGGTTCGACCAGCGGGACCTCACTGACCGGCGCCCAGGCCGCCAAGTCCGTGCTGCCGTCCGCCGAGGACATGCCGAGCGCACTGCGCACGGTCGCGGACACGCCGTACACCAGCGCACGCGGGCCGAAGAGCTGCAAGGATCCCGCCGCGAGGTGCAAGAACGCGGTGGCACGCGGAGACGTGGGCTACAGCACGAGTGACCGCGGCGAGGGCGCCCGTTTCGAGGTCATCGTGTACCGCAACGCTTCGGCGGCCTCCAAGGCCTTCCGCGCCTGGAAGACGTATGCCCAGGACAACAGCAAGCTCCAGGTGCTCGACACCCAGGCATCCGGCTCCCACAGCATGACCTTCCACTACAGGACCTCGTCGCTCGAGGCCAGCCAGGAGACGGTGATTCTGCGGGGCAAGTACATCGGCACGCTGACGCACCGGGACCAGGACAACGTGTCCCTGACCACCGCCTCGGCCACGCTGACCGGGCTCGACCGGATGTATGCCGAGCGGTTGCGGCAGCTCGCGGCCGACGAGACACCCACCGCGTCGGCGGCGGCACTCAAGGTTTCCTAGGGCCTCGCGGGGGTGGCTCAGGACTCCTTGAGCCACTCCCGTAGTTCCTCCTTCAGCGAGCGCTGGAAGGTGGTCAACAGCGCCTGCACCACCAGCGGCTGCATGTGCGCCGACAGCGACTTCACCGCCGCCACGGACTCGCCTTCGCCGACCGCGTCACGCAGCAGCGTGGACAACGCGTGGGCCGCCGCGCGCGAGTGCTCCAGCAGGACGGACCGCGCCGCGAGGATCGTCTCGTGCGCGATCGGTACGTCGAGCAGCCGTACGCCGAGCGGCAGCAGCCCCGGGTCGACGCGGAAGGAGTCCGCGTTCCGCTCGACGACGTTCATCGCGGTGAGCCGCTCCAGGTCCTCGTCGCTCAGCGCGCGCCCGGCCCGCCGCTCCAGCTCCTCGCGCGATGTGTCCTCCGCCGCGTCGGGGGCCCAGGAGGCCACGACGGCACGGTGGATGGCGAGGTCGTGAGCGCTCAGGTCCGGTGGCAACTGCTGGAGATAGCGCTCGATCGCGGCGAGCGTCATCCCCTGGTGCTGCAACTCCTCGATGAGGGCGAGCCGGGCCAGATGCTCCTGGCTGTAGTGGCCCACGCGCCGGGGGCCTATCACGGGCGGCGGCAGCAGGCCCTTGGCGCTGTAGAAGCGGACGGTACGCACCGTCACGCCCGCCCGCGCGGCCAGCTCGTCGACCGTGAGTGTCCGCTCCTCGGTGTCCGTCGTCATCGCAGGTCCTCGCCTTTCCCGGTCGTGCGGCGTCCGCCCTCCGGGGCCGGTGGCGACGCGGTGCAACAGTATTGCTGTCTCACCAGTGTTGTGAAAGCGTCCGTCCAGGCACGCCCGAGCCGACGGCGCCAGGAGGCGGTCATGACCACGATCCTGCGACTCCCCGGGGAGCCCTCCGAACTCACGCTCCCCGCCCTGCTGCTGCGCAACGCCGAGGACCACGGAGAGCTGCCGGCGCTGTCCTGGCGTACGGACGACGGCTGGACCACGCTCACCTGGCACGAGGTGCGCCACGAGGCCGCCGTCCTCGCCGCCGGGTACGCGGCCCTCGGCGTCCAGCGCGGCGACCACGTCCTCATGATGATGGGCAACCGCCCCGAGCACTGGCTGAGCGACCTGGCGCTGATCCAGCTGGGCGCCGTCCCGGTGACCGTCTACGGCACGGCGGCCCCCGAACAGGTCGCGCACATCGCCCTGCACAGCCGGGCCCGCCTCGCGATCGTCGAAGGGGCACCCGAACTGGCCCGCTGGGAGCCGCTGTTGAGGGACGTGACCTTATCCCTGGAGCGGCTGGTCGTCGCCGAGACGGCGGAGGCGGGCGCCCACCGGACGTACGCCTCCCTCAAACGGCGCGACACCGCCGACACGGAGTGGCGCGAGACGGCAGGCAAGGCGCGGCGTGACACTGCCGACGAGGACTGGCGCGACACCGCCGAACAGAGCTGGCACGCCACCGCCGACGAAGACCGGCGCGAGGCGCGCGATCGGGGCGTGCGTGGCGGCGGTGACGAGGACCGGCGCGAGGCGCGCGGTCGGGGCGTGTGTGGCGGCGGTGACGAGGATCGGCGCGAGGCGCGCGGTCGGGGCGTGTGTGGCGGCGGTGACGAGGATCGGCGCGAGGCGCGCGGTCGGGGCGTGCGTGGCGGCGTTGACGAAGACCGGCGCGAGGCGCGCGACTGGGGCGTGCGTGGCGGCGTTGGCGGAGGGCGGGGCGAGGCGTCCGGTGAGGGTTGGCGCACGGGCGTCGACGGGGCTTGGCGGGAGATCCGCTCCGGCGATCCGCTCACCGTCGTCTACACCTCCGGTACCACCGGCGACCCCAAGGGCGTACGCGTCACGCACCGCAACGTCGTCCTCAACGCGCTCGCCCTCGACCGCCTCGTCGAACTCCCGGACCACGTAGAGCACATCTCCTACCTGCCCTTCGCGCACATCGCCGAGCGCATGCTCGGGATCTATCTGCCGGTGTTCCGCGCCTCGCATGTGTACCTGTGCCCCGACCCCACGCAGGTGGGCGCCGTGGCCCGTGAACTGCACCCCGCGCAGTTCTTCGGCGTTCCGCGCGTGTGGGAGAAGTTCGCGTCCGCCCTGCGGGCCGCGGTGGCCGGACTCCCCGAGGAGCGGCGTGCGGCGGTGGACGCGGCGATGGAGACGGCACGCGCGCGCGTGGCCTGTCGCGAACGCGGCGAGGAGCCGTCCGTCGAGCTTGCGCAGGCCTACCGCGCGGCGAAGGAGCAGGTGCTCGACCCGATCCTCGCCCTGGCCGGCTTCGACCGTCTGGCGTGGACGGCCAGCGCCTCGGCCCCGCTGCCCCCGGACGTCGTGGCGTTCTGGGCGGGCTTCGGCTTCGCGATCATGGACGCGTGGGGGCTGACGGAGACGATCGGGGTCGCGACCACCAACAGTCCCGCCGCCTTCCGTCTCGGCTCGGTGGGCAAGCCCCTCGACGGCGTGGAACTGCGCGTCGCCGAGGACGGCGAGATCCTCGTCCGGGGTGCGACCGTCTTCGACGGCTATCTGCGCGCGGACGGATCCCTCGACGAGGCCCGGGACGCGAACGGCTGGTTCGCCACCGGCGACATCGGACGGATCGACGAGGACGGTTTCCTCTGGCTCACCGACCGCAAGAAGGAAATGATCGTGACCTCGGCGGGCAAAAATGTCTCGCCGGCGCTCGTCGAGAACGCGCTCAAGGAGCACCCACTCATCGGCCAGGCATACGTCCACGGCGACGGCCGCTCCTACCTGGTGGCGCTCCTCGTCCCGGACGCCGAACTGGCGGCCACCGTCGAGCCGGCCGCGCTGCGCGAGGAGATCGCCGGCGCGGTGGAGCGGGCCAACGCGCGCCTGAGCCGCCCCGAGCAGATCAAGCGCTACCGCGTACTCGACGAGGAGTGGAGTCCCGAGAGCGGCGAGCTCACGCCCTCTCTGAAGCTGCGCCGTGCTGCCATCCGCGCCCACTACAAGCACGTCATCGAGGATCTGTACACCTCGTGATCACCATGTGAGATGTGCCGCTATGTGACGTGTGCCATCGCATACGGGGCGATCTCTGGGGGAAGGTGGCGCCTTGGTCTGTGCCGCGTCAGGGGTGGCCGGGCCAAGACACATCCGGACACCCGCGTACGCAGTGCGCCGGGGGCACCAGAGAGTAGATCCACGCGTGAGCAAGGACGCCGTAGACACGGTCAAGGCCGCATCCCGCACCGACTCGGCCCGCACGCCCGCGGACGCGGGCGACGCCGGGTACAGCAAGGACCTCAAGGCCCGGCACGTCAACATGATCGCGATCGGCGGCGCGATCGGCACCGGACTCTTCCTCGGAGCCGGTGGCCGCCTCCACAACGCGGGCCCCGCCCTCGCCCTCGCGTACCTCGTCTGCGGCGTGTTCGCCTTCTTCGTCGTGCGCGCCCTCGGCGAGCTGGTCCTGTACCGGCCCTCGTCCGGTTCCTTCGTGTCGTACGCGCGCGAGTTCCTGGGCGAGAAGGGCGCGTACGTCGCCGGGTGGATGTACTTCCTCAACTGGTCCACGACCGGCATCGCGGACATCACCGCGATCGCGCTCTACACGCACTACTGGAGCCTGTTCACCGACATCCCGCAGTGGGTGCTGGCCCTGATCGCCCTGGCGGTGGTCCTCACCGTGAACCTGATCTCGGTGAAGATCTTCGGCGAGATGGAGTTCTGGTTCGCGATCATCAAGGTCGCCACGCTCGTCGCGTTCATGTTGGTCGGCATCTTCCTGCTCGCCACCCAGCACGACGTGGGTGGCCAGACGCCCGGTCTGAGCGTCATCACGGACCACGGCGGTGTCCTTCCGCACGGAATGATGCCCGTCGTCCTCGTCATGCAGGGCGTGATCTTCGCGTATGCCGCCCTGGAACTGGTCGGCGTCGCCGCGGGCGAGACCGCCGAGCCGGAGAAGATCGTCCCGCGCGCGGTGAACTCGATCATGTGGCGCGTGGGTCTCTTCTACGTCGGCTCGGTCGTCCTCCTCGCGCTGCTGCTGCCGGGATCCGTCTACTCCGGCGACGAGAGCCCGTTCGTCACGGTCCTCTCCAAGATCGGCGTCCCGGCGGCCGGTGACGTGATGAACCTGGTCGTTCTGACCGCCGCCATGTCGTCGCTGAACTCCGGCCTGTACTCCACCGGCCGCATCCTGCGCTCCATGGCCATGGCGGGCTCGGCGCCCAAGTTCACCGCGAAGATGAACCGCAACCAGGTTCCCTACGGCGGCATCCTGCTCACCTGCGCGGTGTGCGTGCTCGGCGTCGGCCTCAACTACCTCATGCCGAGCCAGGCCTTCGAGATCGTGCTGAACGTGGCCTCCCTCGGCATCATCAGCACCTGGGTGATCATCATGATCTGCCACCTGGTGTTCGTGCGCCGCGCCAAGGAGGGGCTGGTGACACGCCCGTCGTTCCGTCTTCCCGGCAGCCCCGTCACCGAGATCGTCACGATCGTCTTCCTGCTCGCCGTGCTGGGACTGATGGGGAACGACCCCGAGGTCGGCCGAAAGACGCTGCTCCTCATCCCGGTGATCGCGGCCCTGCTGGTCGGCGGCTGGTTCGCACTCCGCCGCCGGATCTCGAAGACCGAGGACCAGGAGCTGAGCGAGCTCACGAAGTAGCAGGTCACGGGCCACTGTCAGTGGCAGCGCCTACGGTGGCGTCATGTCGGAGATCACGTATGTCCGGGGTGACGCCACCGTTCCGTTGGGCAAGGGCGTCAAGGTGATCGCCCATGTCTGCAACGACATCGGGGGATGGGGGAAGGGCTTCGTACTCGCCGTCTCGCGCCGCTGGCCGGAGTCGGAGAAGGCCTACCGCGCCTGGCACCGGGACCGCGCGCACAACGACTTCGGCCTGGGCGCGGCCCAGTTCATCCAGGTCGAGCGGTACGTGTGGGTGGCGAACCTGGTGGGGCAGCGGGGCATACACACGGGCAGCAAGGGCGTGCCCGTGCGCTACGAGGCGATCGACACGGCCCTCGGCCGCCTCGCCGACAAGGCGCTGGAACTGGGCGGCTCCGTCCACATGCCCCGGATAGGCTGCGGTCTGGCCGGCGGCAAGTGGTCCCGCGTCGAACCGCTGATCACCGAGCGGCTCGTGCGGCGAGGGATCGCAGTCACGGTCTACGAGCTTGGGGAGGGCCGGAGTTGAGCCGTGACACCGATGTCCTCGTGCTCGGCGGGGCGGGCGTGGACACCATCGTGTACGTGCCGGAGCTACCGCTGCCGTACGCCGACAGCTACATGATCGAGCCCGGGATCCGCACCCGCGCCGGACAGACCGGCGACTTCGTCGCCCTGGGCCTGAGCGCCCTCGGCCTGCGGACCCACCACGTCGACATGCTCGGCGACGACCCCGAGGGCGACCTGGTCCGCGCCCTGCACCGCGAGAAGGGCATCGCGCTCACCGCCGTCCCGCAGCCTGCCGGTACCAAGCGCGCGGTCAACCTCGTCAGCCCCGACGGCAGACGGCTGTCCCTCTACGACACGAGCCGCGCACACGCCGACGACCGGCTGCCGGAGCCGGTGGTCCGGAAGCTGGCGGAGTCGAGCCGCCACGCCCACGTGTCCATCACTCACCCGTGCGCCTTCGCCCTGCCCGTGCTGCGCGAGGCCGGGGTGACCCTCTCGACCGACCTGCACAACTGGGACGGCGAGAATGCGTACCACGAGCCGTTCGCTTTCGCGGCGGACGTCGTCTTTCTGTCCGCGGCCGCCCTGACCGACCCGGAGCGGACCGTGCGCGGCATCGTCGAGCGCGGCCGGGCCGAGGTGGTCGTCGCCACGGCCGGGGCCGATGGCGCGTTCCTGCTGGCCGACGGCGCGCTGACCCACATACCGGCCGTCACGCCTCCCGCGCCGGTGGTGGACTCGAACAGCGCGGGCGACGCCTTCGCCGCGGCCTTCCTCTTCGGGTGGCTGAACGGCGAGCCGCCAGGGCGCTGCGCCCAGTACGGCGCGGTGGCCGGCGCGTACGCGTGCACGGTGCCGTCCACGGAGACCGCCGCCCTGTCCCGCGACGAACTCCTGACCGGGGCGGCCGCCGCAGAGGCGACGACATCGAAGTAGCCCACCTGTTCCGGTGGTTACTTCGGCAGCCCGCAGCGACCTCGGCCGTACCTGCCCCTGGCTGCCGCCGCCCCGATCGCCCGGGCAACGGACCCTCCGTCCCGACCCGAGTGGGTGACCGATCCGCCGACGGCCCGGGTCGTCGTGTGTACCGTTCGGCCGACGGCCGGGTGCTGGTATTCATTCGGGGCTGGTGCGAAGGAGCGTCGAGCCGAGGTACTGAACGGCGCGCAGCGCGACTTCCAGATCGCTGTGCCCCTGCTGGACTGACTGCCCCATGATTTGCTCGGCTTTCCGGATGCGGTACTGCACGGTGTTCTTGTGCAGAATTTGAGCGCTGGCGGTAGCGGTGTAACTGCAGCCGGTGTCCAGGAATATCTGCACGGTCTCCCGAAGTCGTGAGCTGTTCTCGTCATCGACGGCCAATGGACCCAGGACGTCCCACACCCACGCGCGCATGTCGTCGACGTTCGTAGCCATCAAGGCGATCGGAGCGACAGTGGAGAAGTCGGTGAACTGGGGGGCTGGATTGGCCACTGCCGCAAGTTCCTGCGTGCGCACTGCCTGCCGATGCGTGGAGCGGAATCCCTCGATGCCGTACCCAACGGACCCAGCGCACACGCGCACGGAAGGATCGCTGCGCTCGACCACATTCCAAAGCTGTTTCCATGAGACGTCGTTGCGCGAGCCGAACGGCAGCCAAGCCCAGGACAAGACTGCGTCTCGGGGGACGAACAGCGGCCTGGCGGGGCAGTCGAGCTCCCGGCCGATCTCATGGGTGATCCGGTCGAGTCGAGCAAGTCCCTCGCCCCCACTCGTCAGTGTGGGCAACCAGGCCACCAGCCCAAGGTGGTTCTGCCGGAGCCGGTAACCAAGGGCTGGTTCGGCCCAGTTGAGGTCGACGTCCTTCTCGGTGAGGATGTCTCGCACGCGCGCAGCGCGCGCGGCGGTCTGGCTGAGCAGCCAGTGATCGCGTTCCTGTTGGTAGACCATGGTGGCACGTTCGGCTACCCGGTCGTTGTAACCGAAGCTCAGCTGCAGTATGCGCCGGTGGGTCGCGGTGAAGAGCTCGTAGTCGGCGCCCTGTTGGTCGAGCTCGTCCAGACACCATTCCAGAAAACGCAAGTGGCCGATCCTGTGGGCCCTGGTCATCACACTGAGGGGGATGTCCCGCTGAGCCAGCCTCCTGGTGTACTCAAAAGCAGCTGCAGGCATCTCCACGTTGTCCAGAGATATCTGGTTCTCGAAAATGTGCAGCACCGTGGCGACATTTTCCGCGACACTCGCCTGCAGGATTTTAATGACGGTCGTATCCCCCCTGAGCTCGGGGACCCTGGCCGTAACATGCTCCACGATGTCGTGGCTGACCTCCGAGAGGTGTGACCCGATGTTCTCCGCGACCACGGACAGTTGTTTCGCGGCCTCGGGATGCTCCGCAGGCATACCTCAACCCTACAGTGTGGCCCGTGACCTATCCGCTTGTTCGGGGCGCGATAGGCCGGACTCCGGAAAGCCTGCGCGATTACCGCCGACGGAATGGTCCATCGGCACCAATTCCGACCCGAAGGTCGCATTGCGAGCCAAGGGCTTTCGTGCGCTCCGCGCCTTAGGGACGGCTCTTGAGAAGGGGCAGGATCGCGGTACGAGCATCCCCCGCTATTTCAAGCCTTCCGGAGGCGACCGCCGACGTCGCCGGCCCGCTCGCGCTCGGAGATAGTCGGGGCTGACCCGATAACCGCCTGGTGCGGGGCAGAGGCGACTTCGGCGGGGCGACAAGCCATGGGTCCGGTCAGGCGCGCGCATTCACGTCGGCCCAGTGGATGGCGTGTCCGGGCTCCTGGTGGTCGCCGTGCGCGGCGGTGAGCTGGTCGATGATCTCCAGCCCGCGGCCGTGCTCGTCGGGAGTGCAGCTGGCTGCCCAGTCGCCGTCCGTGGCGGCAGGGCCTCCGTCGACCACTTCGATGTGCACCCGCCGGGTGCCTGGGTCGCGGCTCAGTTCGAGGTTCAGTGGGGGCTGAGCGTGCTCCACAGCGTTGGTGACGAGTTCGGAGACGGTCAGCAGCACCGAGTCGGCCGCCTCATCGGCGACCCTCCACTGGGCGAGGATCTCTTTCGTGATCTTGCGGGCTTCTCCGGCGGCTTCCGGGCGGTGCGCCAGGGGCCAGGCGCTGCCCGACCGCGGGGGCCGGGTTGCGGCCTGCGGCGGGGAGAGGGCTGGGGCGTAGGCGTAGGTCACAGTGATCACCTTCTTCCGGCGCCGCGGTGGCGCCTTGGTTCTGACCAGAACCCCTAACGGTCCCAAAACCATCTATAGCATAGTCTATATAGACAGTCTATATAGAGTGTGTTATAGATGGAGATATGGATGAGACACCTGAAGAGGGTCCCCAGGAGGTGGCGGCGGCGCTCCACGAGCTGGTCACCGGGATGGTCTGGCACCTCTTGTCGAGCTGGCAGGGCATGAGTCTGACCACGGCCGCGACGCTGGGCAGGCTGGAGCGGGAGGGTCCGATCCGGATGACCGCGCTGGCTGCGGCGGAGGGCATCGCCCAACCGTCGATGACCGTGCTGGTGCAGCGGCTGGAAGCCCAGGGCCTGGCATCGCGAGTGAGTGATCCCGAAGACGGGCGGGTCCGCCTCGTCGCCCTCACGGATGCCGGGCGTGAGCTGCTGGCCGAGCGCCGCCGGGCGGGGGATGCCCGGATGGCCGGCCTGCTGGCCGCGTTGCCCGAGCAGGACGTGCGGGCGCTGGACGAGGCCATGCACACGGCCCTGCCCATCGTCCGGCGCATGCTCCAGGAAGCTCCGCGGCCCCACACCACCGACGGCGGATCGGCTTCCTGAACCCCCCGGGGGTGCGCTCTTCGGTGTCTCCTCCTGCAGGCGGCTGGACCTGCTCCGCTGCCCCGTCGCGCCTCACGCGTGCCGGGCCCCGGTCCTGGCGCCTGCCCCCATATCGGACTTCCGGAAAGGGCGGAGAACCATGAGCACCATCTCGACACCCGGCATTGACGCGTCGTCGGCGGAGGTACCGGACTACCCCATGACCCGGGCGGCCGGCTGCCCGTTCGACCCGCCGCCGGCCCTGTACACGCTGCAGGCCCAGGCCCCGATCAGCCGGGTGCGGCTGTGGGACGGCAGCACCCCGTGGCTGGTCACTCGCTACGAGGACCAGCGGGCGGTGCTGGCCGATCCGCGGATCAGTGCAGACAGCACTCGCCCGCACTACCCGTATTCGGGCGCGGCCCAAATGGAGCGCCGGACGCTGGCGCCGTCCTTCATCGACATGGACGATCCAGAGCACGCCCGGCTCCGTCGGATGGTCACCGCGCCCTTTTCCATCAAGCACGTGGAGGCGCTGCGGCCGGCCATCCAGAAGATCGTTGACGGTCTGATCGACGCCATGCTCGCCGGACCGACACCGGTCAACCTGGTCGAGGCGTTCGCGCTGCCGGTGCCCTCACTGGTGATCTGCGAGCTGCTCGGCGTCCCGTATGCCGACCACGACTTCTTCCAGGCCAACAGCAAGATCCTGGTCACGCGTACCACGACGGCTGAGCAGGCGCAGGCGGCCACCCGGCGGCTGCTCGACTACCTGGACCGGCTGATCGGCGACAAGCTCGCCCACCCGGCAGACGACCTGCTCTCCACGCTGGCCGCGCGGGTCAGGGCGGGAGAACTCTCCCGACGTGAAGCGGCCAACACGGGGATGCTGCTGCTGATCGCCGGACACGAGACCACCGCGAACATGATCGCGCTGGGCACCCTGGCCCTGCTGCAGCACCCTGACCAGTTGGCCCGGCTGCGCGAGAGCGACGACCCGAAGGTGGTCGCCTCGGCGGTCGAGGAACTCCTGCGCTACCTGAACATCGTGCACAGCGGACGGCGCCGCGTGGCCCTGGAGGACATTGAGATCTGCGGGGTGACCATCCGCGCCGGCGAAGGCGTCATCGTGGCCAACGACATCGGCAATCGCGACCCCGCCGCCTTCCCCGACCCCGACCGGCTGGACATCGCCCGCAACCCCCGCCATCACGTGGCCTTCGGCTTCGGTGTGCACCAGTGCCTGGGCCAGCCGCTGGCCCGGGTGGAACTGCAGGTCGTCTACGGCACCCTCTACCGCCGCATCCCCACCGTGCAGCTGGTGGTAGATCTCGACGCGATCCCGTTCAAGCACGACGGGGCTGTCTACGGCGTCTACGAACTGCCCATCACTTGGTGATCGCGGCCGAGTGCCGCGCAGAACAGGAGGATCCGATGAAGGTGATCGTCGACCAGAACAAGTGTGTCGCCTCCGGCCAGTGCGTGCTGGCCACACCGGAGGTGTTCGACCAGCGCGAGGAGGACGGCATCGTCGTCCTGCTCACCGAGACCCCGCCGGAGGACCTGGCGGACGACGTCCGGCAGGCCGCCGCCCTCTGCCCGGCCCAGGCGATCTGGGTGGAAGACCAGGAGAAGCAGGAGGACAAGAGGTGAAGCGGATCGTCATCGTCGGAGCCTCGGCCGCAGGCCTGACCGCGGCCGAGACCCTCCGCCGCCGAGGCTGGGGCGGCGACCTCACCCTGATCGGCGAGGAGCCACATCCGCCGTACGACCGGCCGCCGCTGTCCAAGCAGATCCTCACCGGCGCCTGGGAGCCCGAACGGGCTACCCTGCGCTCCCTACAGGACTTGGCGCGGCTGGAGGCCGACCTGAGGCTCGGACAGCGCGCCGCCGCCCTCGACGTGGAGGGCGGCCAGGTGCGCCTGGGCAACGGCGAGAGCATCGGCTTCGACGGTCTGATCATCGCTACCGGTGTGGCCCCCCGGCGCCTTCCCGACAGCGATCTGGCCGGGGTCCACGTCCTGCGCACGCTCGACGACGCTCTCGCCCTACGCGCCGCGCTGCTCACCGGGACCCGGGTGGCCGTGGTCGGTGCCGGATTCCTGGGCACGGAGGTCGCCGCGGCGGCCCGGACCATGGGCCTGGAGGTGACCGTGGTCGAGCCGGAGCCCGTTCCGGTGCGTCGCCCGTTCGGCGACCGCATCGGCGCGCTCGTCGCCGACCTGCACCGCGACCACGGCACGCGCCTGCGCTGCGGGATACCGGTGCGCCGCCTGCGCGATGCAGGCGGCCGGGTGACCGGGGTGGAACTCGGTGATGGCACCACGCTGCCGGCCGACGTCGTCGTCCTGGCTCTCGGATCCGCCCCCGCGACCCACTGGTTGACCGGCTCGGGCCTGCGCCTGGGGGATGGTGTGGTGTGCAACGCGTTGTGCCAGGCCGCACCCGGTATCTACGCCGCCGGTGACGTCGCCTCCTGGCACAACCCGCACTTCGGCACCCGCATGCGGCTGGAACACCGGATGAACGCCACCGAACAGGCCATGGCCGCAGCCGGCAACCTGCTCGGTGATGCCACCCCGTTCGCTCCCGTGCCTTACTTCTGGACCGACCAGTACGACACCAGGATCCAGGCGTACGGCATCTTCCCGCCCGGCGCCGAGCTGCGGATCGTCTACGGCGATCCGTCGGACGGCCGTTTCGCAGCCGCCTACGGCCACCACGGGAGGGTGGTCGGCGTACTCGGCTGGAACACCCCCCGCCAGGTACGCACGCTGCGCCGCCTGGTCGTCGAACGCGCGTCGTGGAAAGCCTTCACGATCACACCCGCGCTCCGCCCGGAAACCGTGAACTGACCTCCAGGTCCCCGCCGGAAGCAATGAGGGAGAACAGTGATGAGAGCATGTCCGCAGAAGCAGCCGACACCTGATCTTGTGCCCCGGCCCGTAACAGCTGTGTTGCCCATTTTCGGGTTCTGGCTCACTTTCTGCGGAATGTGAGCCAGAACCCATTTTCGTGAACATCGAACAGATGCCGACCGCAGTGCCTCCCGAAGTGGTGAACATCTGCTGTCCGTTCGTTCTCGTGGACAGAGCCAGCCCTCCAGATGCAGCCACAGGTGCAGTAGGGGAAGGCTCGTCCTCCGCGTAGTGGTGCCAGGTCGTGGTCACCCGCAGCAGCTGCTTGCCGACCAGGTCGGCGGCGAACAGCTCCTCATCGTCGGTCATCTGCCGCTGCTCCTATCGCCTGCCTGCTCAAACTGCTGCCTGCTCAAGCCGCTCACGCATCGGAACTGAGATCCAGGTCACGTTGACGATCGGCTCACCCCACTTCCATAATCCAGTTATGCATAACAGGGTTATGGATTCCGGTGGCTCCGGTGAAGAGCTCGTCGTCGCCTTTGAGCAGCTGGTCCGGTATGCGCGTCAGGTCAGCACGGCCGGGAGTCTGAGCATGGCGGCCTCGTCCGTGTTGGGCCGCATCGGCCGCGAGGGCCCCCAGCGGCTGACCGAGCTGGCGCGCGCAGAGGGCGTCTCCCAGCCCGGAATGACACAGCAGGTCACGCGTATGGAACGCGACGGGCTGGTACGCCGCATCGCGAGCACCGACGACCGGCGAGGCGTGCTGGTCGAAGCGACCGACGCCGGAGCCGACCTGGTCAGACAGCGGCGTGCCGAGCGTGCAGAGGCTCTGCGCGAGCTGATGGGCCGGCTTGATCCGCAGGAGCGGTCCGCGGCGGCCATCGCCCTCCCCGCGCTCGCCCGAGTGATCCAGGCCGAGGCGTCCATGTGACCGTCGGCATCGATGAGAGACAACCTTCCAGGAGAAAATAGGCAATGAGCACAACGCATGGGACAACGGCGAGCCCGTTCAAGCAGCCACGTGCTGTGTGGGCCGTGGCGTTCGCCTGCGTCATCTCGTTCATGGGCATCGGCCTGGTCGACCCGATCCTGCCCTCGCTCGCGAAGAACCTGCAGGCCACACCAAGTCAGGTGTCGCTGCTGTTCACCAGCTACCTGGTCGTGACCGCGGTCGCGATGCTCGTAGTGGGCTGGATTTCCAGCCGGATCGGCGCCAAACGTACGCTGATCATAGGCCTGGTGCTGATCGTCGTCTTCTCTGCGCTCGCCGGCGCCTCCGGTTCGATAGGCGGCATCGTCGGCTTCCGCGCCGGCTGGGGCCTGGGCAACGCCCTGTTCATCGCCACCAGCCTGGCGGTCATCGTCGCCTCGGCCAGCGGCGGCTTCCGCGGAGCGATCATCCTGTACGAAACCGCACTCGGTCTCGGCATCGCGGTCGGTCCACTGCTCGGCGGTGAACTGGGCACCATCAGCTGGCGCGGGCCGTTCTTCGGCGTCGCCGCGCTCATGGCCGTCGCCCTGATCGCCACGATCGCGTTCGTCCCCGAACTGCCCAAGCCCGACCACCGCACATCGCTGGCCGCCCCGCTCAAGGCATTGCGGCACCGCGGGCTGCTCACCATGGGCATCATGGCGCTGCTGTACAACTGGGGATTCTTCACCATGCTCGGCTACGCGCCGTACCCCATGGAGCTCGACGCCCAGCAGCTCGGCCTGGTCTTCACCGGCTGGGGCCTGCTGGTCGCCGCCTTCAGCGTGTACTTCGCGCCCCGCCTGCAAGCACGATTCGGCACCGCCCAGGTGCTTTACGGCAATCTGATCGGGCTCGCTATCGTCATGACGGTCATCGCCGTCGGCGTCAACAGCCCCGCCACCGTGATCGTCGCGGTCATCGTCAGCGGCGCGTTCATCGGCATCAACAACACCCTCACCACCCAAGCCGTCATGCTCGTCTCACCGGTCGAGCGATCGGTCGCCTCCTCGACCTACGGCTTCGTCCGGTTCATCGGAGGCGGCCTGGCCCCGTTCGTCGCCGGCAAGCTCGCCGAGGCCACCAACCTCAGCGTCCCGTTCTACCTCGGCGGCGCCGCCTTCATCCTCGCAATCTTCGTCCTCGCCTCGGGCCATAAGCTGGTCAACGCTGCGGAGAAAGACGAGGCACACGGCGAGACGGTGCGCCCGACCTTCGAGCGCGTCGGGGCCACCCCGGAGCCCGGGTACCGCCCGCTCATCGTGGCGGTCGGCGGCACCGAGGACGCAGTCCTGATCGTCGACGAGGCCGCCGCCGTCGCCCGCGACGCCGGCAGCGCGCTGGAGGTCGTCCACGTTCGTGAGACCGTCGTGATCGAGGAACAGGCCATCGACGCCGAGGACGCTGACCACGCACGCGCCGCGGTGCTCGCCCACCTCAACCACCTCGCCGCACACGGCATCACCGCCACCGGACAGGTACTCACCAGCATCGGCGACCACGCCACAGCCGGCAGGGTCCTCGCCCAGCACGCCGCCGACGTCGAAGCACACACCATCGCGATCGGCCGATCCCCGCGCGGACCGGTGGCACAGTTCACCGACGGCAGCTTCACCGCCGCACTCACCCACGCCGCGGCCTGCACCGTCGTCCTGGTCGAACCCGGTCGGACACCACACCGGTTGACGGCAGCGTCACTGGAGGAGCTGCGTACCAAGAGCGCGTAACGGAGACCGGCACGGCGCCGGCACGAGAGGAGCCACAGTGAGTGCGACGAACTGGATCGCGTACACGCTGGAGACCTTGGGGCTGATCACCGCCCTCGCCCTCTGCGCGAACGTCCCCCTGAGACGCCATACCGGGACACGACCGGGTCGGTTGGGCAGGCGCAGCGGGATCGCTCTGGGCTGGCGATGGGTCCTGCGCCGTGAGCGCCGCCGCGCCCGTGAGCGTGAGCTTCGGCTGCTGTCCTGCGCCCAGGCACAGATCACCACCACCTGGCCGGCGGGCGAGAACCCGAGGCGCTCCCCTGAGGTGCGGGACATCCTTCACACGCTGGGGAACGCCGCCTTCGACGCCGACTTGATCGGCGCATGGGACAAGTTGACGCGTCCCTACGTCTTCGAAAACCAGGGTGGCCAGTATTGGTTCGGCCTGCCGCAAAGCTGAGACAGGGCGTACCGCGGAACCGCGGTACGCCCTCGGGCGCTTCCCGTCCTTCGTCCTTCGTCCTCCGTCCGCCGAGAGGAGGTTGTCGTGCTGATCGCCGTGTCACTGGTCTGCGCCGTGCTTGCGGCCGCGAGCAACGCTCTTGGAAACGTGATGCAGCGTCGGGCCGCCCTGATCGTCCCGCAGTCCAACCCGCGTTGGCCTCGTGCGCCGCCGCGCAAGCACCGACGACCGGCCGTGCGTGCTGGTGGAGGCGGCTGACGCCGGACTCGACCTGATCAGGCGTCGGCGTGCTGAGCGCGGCCAGGCGCCGCAGCAGTTGGTCGACCGGCTTGATCCGCTCCGCACCACCACTGTGTCACCGCCTGCGCGCTGTCATGGTCCGGGATGCCGCCCCGGACCCCAGCTGCACGGATGGCGTACCACCAGGCCTCGGCCATGCCGGGCCCAGCCGCAGGGATGGGAATCCGTTCCACCCCACCGCATGGACAGAAAGCCCAGGGAGCGCACGCCAAGTTCTTTTCACGCAAGGGAAGACAGAAATGTCAGCAACACAGCAAGGGACTTCCGTTCCCTGCAGGGAAGTCACCGACGCGAACGGCCGCGTGTACCGAATGGGTGAGACCGATCGATCCATCCTGGGGAGACCCGGGCCTAGTTGGTCTGGCCCGTGTGGAGGTCGTTCGTCGCCGCGATCCTCTTCCACGACTTCGGCTGCGCGGGAGCCGCCGAGGCCTTAGCGATCGACGCGGTCCGCGCCGCCGGAGCGGCCGGCTTCGTAGGCTGGAACAGCCACGTGTCGAAGAGCGAGGCGAGCGACTTCCCGGACACCTGCTCGGCGTACTTCTGGAAGTCGCCGACCGACGCGTTGCCGTAGGCGTGCTCCTTCGGCCAGCCCTTCAGCACGGCGAAGAACGCGTCGTCCCCGATCTCGTTGCGCAGCGCCTGGACCGCCAGCGCGCCCCGGTCGTAGACCGCGATGTCGAACTGGTTGTCGGCGCCGGGGTCGCCGGGCTTGACCGTCCAGAAGGCGTCGTCCGCCGGGTGCGAGGCGTACACGTAGTCGGCGAGCTCCTGCGTCGTCCCCTCGCCCTCGTGCTCCGACCACAGCCACTGCGCGTACCGGGCGAAGCCCTCGTTGATCCAGATGTCCTTCCAGCCCTTCAGCGACACGTCGTCGCCGTACCACTGATGCGCCAACTCGTGGACGACGACAGAGGTGTTGGAGCCGTTCGCGAACTGCCGTGGGCTGTAGTACACGCGGGTCTGCGTCTCCAGCGCGTACCCGGTGGTGGTGTTGGGGACGTATCCGCCGGCGGAGCTGAAGGGATACGGCCCGAAGTAGCCGCTCAGCCAGTCGACGATTTCCCCGGTGCGCTCCACGCTGGCGCGCGCGGCGCCGTCGTTGTCGCCGAGGTCCTTGCTGTAGGCGTTGATGACCGGGACGCCGCCCTCGGACGTGCTGGTCGTGATGTCGAACTTGCCCACCGCGAGCGTGGTGAGATACGTGGCCTGCGGCTTGTTGGACCGCCAGTTGTAGCGGGTCCAGCCGAGCCGTGAACTCGTCGACTGCAGCGTCCCGTTGGAGATCGCCTGGGTTCCGTCCGGCACGGCAACCGACACGTCGTACGTCGCCTTGTCGAGCGGGTGGTCGTTGCTCGGGTACCACCACCACGCCGCCTCGGGCTCGTCCGCCGCGACCGCCCCGTCCGGGGTGCGGTGCCAGGTCGAGAAGCCGTACGCGCTCTTCGTGGACGGCACCCCGCTGTAGTGGACGACGACCGTGATCGGCGTGCCCTTGGGCAGCGGCTTCGCCGGGGTGATCTCCAGCTCGTGCTGGCCCGAGGTCGCGAACGACGCCTTCGCGCCGTTGACCCGCACCTCGCTCACATCGAGCAGGAAGTCCAGATCGAAGCGTGACAGATCCTGCGAGGTGGTGGCCAGAAGGGTCGCCGTACCCTCCAACTCGTCCGTCTGCGGCTGGTACTTGAGCCGTAGGTCGTAGTGCGAGACGTCGTATCCGCCGTTGCCGTAGGCCGGGTAGTAGGGGTCGCCGATGCCCGGTGCCCCGGGAGAATAACTGGCCGCCGATGCCGGGATCGCCAGCAGCAGGGAGGCCGCGAGAGCGCCCGGGGCGATGAGTCTGCGGTGCACGTCAAGCTCCAAGTCGTAGGGGCATGAAGTCTGTCCGGAGCCTATTCAGTCCCTGTGGTCCCGGTCATGTCCATGGCCGCCCCTGTCACACGATCGCCATTCGGCCGACATGAGTGATTCCGACTCATGGCCCTTTCACCGACCCTCTTTTGTACGGGAGTTGACCGGGGTACCTTCCGCGCATGCCGATACCAGCGCGCCGCATGCGCTTCATGACCTGGAGATCGCTCGCGACAGCGGCCACGGCCGCCCTGATGGCCGCCTTCCTCGCTCCCGCCGCCGCTCACAGCGCCCCACGGGAGAGCACCCCGGTCTATTCGTACGAGAACGCGATCCGTGAATCCGTCTGGGTGGACACCGGCCTCGACGGTGACAGCGACGGAAAGACCGACCGCGTCGCCGTCGACATCGTCCGGCCCCGTGAACTCGCCCAGCAGGGCCGCAAGATACCCGTGATCATGGACGCCAGCCCGTACTACTCCTGCTGCGGGCGCGGCAACGAAAGCCAGAAGAAGACGTACGACGCGAACGGTCACGTCGTCCAGATGCCGCTGTTCTACGACAACTACTTCGTACCGCGCGGCTACGCGTTCGTCGGCGTAGACCTGGCCGGCACCAACCGCTCCGACGGCTGCGTGGATGTCGGCGGCCGTTCCGACATCCAGTCCGCCAAGGCGGTCGTCGACTGGCTGAACGGCCGGGCCAAGGGATACACCACGCGCACCGGCGCCGCCGCGGCCAAGGCGACCTGGACCAACGGCAGGACCGGCATGATCGGCAAGAGCTGGGACGGCACGATCGCCAACGGTGTCGCCGCCACGGGCGTAAAGGGCCTCAAAACCATCGTGCCCATCAGCGCCATCTCCTCCTGGTACGACTACTACTTCGCCAAGGGCGCCCCGCTCTACGACTCGGGCCCGGACTGGCTGTCCGACTACGTGGACAGCCCCGACGCCCGGACCAAGTGCGCCGCCGTACAACGGAAGCTGGTCGACGAGGCGCCGCGCACCGGCGACTGGACCTCGCTGTGGACGGAGCGTGATTACGTCAAGGACGCTTCGAAGGTGAAGGCGAGCGTCTTCCTCGTGCACGGCATGCAGGACCTCAACGTGCGCACCAAGAACTTCGGCCAGTGGTGGGACGCCCTCGCCAAGAACGGCGTCGAGCGCAAGATCTGGCTCTCCCAGACCGGCCACGTCGATCCCTTCGACTTCCGCCGCGGCGCCTGGGTCGACACCCTGCACCGCTGGTTCGACCATGAACTGCTCGGCTACGACAACGGCATCGACGACGAGCCCATGGCCGACCTCGAACGCCACCCCGACCAGTGGGTCACCTCCAGTGTCTGGCCACCGCGCGCCACCGAGGCCGCAACCCTGCGTCCGGCCACGGGAACCCAGTCCGGCGTCGGCACCCTCGGACTCCGTACCGGCTCCGGCACCGAGGCCTTCACGGACAACCCGCAGCTGAGCGAGACCGACTGGGCCGCACACGTCGACCAGTCGACCCCCGACAAGGCGGGCTTCGTCACCAAGCCGCTCAGCCACGACCTACGGCTGTCCGGCTCCTCCAAGGTGACCGTCACCGCCACCCCGACCAAATCAACAGCCCATCTTTCCGCGGTACTTGTCGACCTCGGCCCGGACACCATCCGTGACTACGCCGCCGCCGGCGAGGGCATCACCACGCTCACCGACCGCACCTGCTGGGGCGCGAGCACGACCGGTGACAGCCCCTGCTTCAAGGTCGCGCAGGCGAAAAAGACCGACGTCGACTACACCGTCTTCAGCCGCGGCTGGGCCGACCTCGGCAACTACGCCTCGGACCTGAAGGGCGTCCCGCTCACTCCCGGCAAGGCGTACACCATCACCCTCGACCTGGCGGCCACCGACCATGTCGTCCCCAAGGGTCACCGGCTCGCACTGATCGTCGCCGGCACCGACAAGGACCTCATCGACCCGCCGTCGAGCACGCCGACCCTGACACTGGACCTGTCCCGTACGTCGGCCCGGGTCCCGCTGGTCGGCGGCGCCGACGCCTTCACCAGGGCGACGGCGGGTTCCACGGCGGCCCCGGACGCGTCCGTCCTTGACGGCGTACAGGGTCCGCGCACCGCCCTCCGGGTCCCGGGGGAGACCCGCTGAGTTCACCCTGCGGCGGCCGGGCCTTCGCCGACGGCGAGCCCGGCCGCCTGCCGCGCGCATCCCCACGCCACCGTGACCCCGGCACCGCCATGTCCGTAGTTGTGCACCAACACCCGCCCGTCCGGCAGCACTTGACGCTGCAGCCGCACCGCGTCACGCACCGGCCGCAACCCCACCCGATGGTCGAGCACACGCGCCCCGGCGACCTCCGGACGCAGCGCCGCGCACCGCTCGACGATCTCCGCCGCTACCGCCGGGTCGGGCGTCAGCGACCAGTCGTCCTCGTCGGTCGTGCCGCCCAGTACCAGCCGGTCCGGCTGCGGGAAGACGTACGTGGTCGTCCCGGCGGCCGGGTCCGTCGAGACGACCCAGCTGCGGACACCGGGATTCTCGACGATCACCAGCTGTCCGCGCACGGGCCGTACGGCCGGATCCGGTACGAGTTCCCGGGCGCCCAGGCCCGTGCAGTTGACGACGATCGGCGCCCCGGCCTCGGCGAGGTCCGTCACCGTGCGTGTCTCGATCGTCCCTGCCCCAGACCCCGTCCGGGGGGATCCCCATCTCGCTTCGCTCGCCCGCAGGAACCGCTCGCGCAGCCACCGCAGATGCACCGGCATGTCGATCAGTGGCAGCCGGGCCCACAGCCCGGTCCCCGGGTACTCCTCGGCCGTCGTCGCCCGCAGCCCCGGAAGCCGGGCGGCGGCCCATGGCCCCTGCTCGTCCAGCCGCGTCTCGCCGAGCACCCCCTCGACCACGCGTACGCCCGTCTCCTCCGGCCGCGCCGCCAACTCCTCGTACACGGAGAGCGACTGGAGAGCCCATGCGCGGGCGAGCGCCTTCGGCTCGATGCGGTACGGCCACCACAGCGCGCCCGCAACCGCCGAGGTGGTCCGCTCGGCGGGCTCCCGGGCCCACACCCGTACCCGGCTGCCGCCCTCGGCCAGGACAACGGCCGTCGTCAGACCGATGACACCGCTGCCGAGCACGATCACCTCTCCGCCGCGAGCGTTCTCCACGCGGGGACGGTAGCGGAAATATGTCATGCCGTGCTCACATCGCTCCCAGTCTGGGGATACTCACAGCATGTCTGCCGAGTACGCGACCTTCGGCCTGGCACCGGCGATGCGTGCCGGTGGAGTCCTCGCCAACGGTGACTACCAAGTGCACCGGGATTTCCTGGACTTCATCGTCGACGGGCGCCCGCTGCTGTTCCAGCTCTCCGACCTCGACGCGGTGTCCCCGCTCGCCTCCGACGTACCGCCCGCGATCTTCACCGCGCAGGTGCGCGGCCTCCTCCTGGAGGACGAGGCACCTCTCGACGGCGGCCGGTACTTCATTTACGGCTGCCCCGAGTGCGCGAGCCTCGAATGCGGTGCCGTCACCGCCGTCATCGAGAAGAACGGTGACGACTACGTGTGGCGCGACTTCGCCTGGCAGACCGACGAACGCGCCGACCTGGAGCTCAACGGCTATCACGGGATAGGGCCTTTCCGCTTCCGGGGCGCCGAATACCGCGGCGCCCTGAACTCCCTCCTCGACGGCGACTGGGCACCCCGTCGCCGTGTCCTGCTGATCGGGGCCCGCGTCGCGCTGCTCGCCAAGCTCGCCGCCGCCCTGCGCACCATCGGCATCGGCGCCGACATCGCCCGCGACACGACGGACGTGTCGGCCGAGGAACTCCGTACATACGGAGCCGTGGCCTTCGGACCGGCCGTCGACGCGCGGGAACGCGCCGCCGTACGGCAGTCCTTCCAGAGCGCCGGCGTCGACGTCGCCTACGTCGAGGGCCTCGCTCCGATCCTTCCGCTCCTGGTCGCCCAGACCGAGCACGCCCTGGACCGCCGCCCGCAGGAGCTGCGCCGGCTCACCCGCCTGGTCGCCGCCGACAAAGAGGCGGGCATCGAGGTCACCTCGACGTGCCGGGTCCGGCTGACCGCGTACCGGCTGGACCGCCTCTCCCGCACCCACGCGCACGACGTCTTTGACGGGATCCTGGAGCCGGGCCGGCACCGGGTCGCGCTGGACGCCAAGGCGGTGAAGGGGGAGGCGTTCCTCGTCGCGCGGACGACGGGGAGTGTGCTGGTGGAGGCGATGGCCCACTGACGGTGCGCGGGACGACCTCCTGACGGTGGCCGGGACGACCTCCTGATGGTGGACGCGGCGACCTCCTGATGGTGGGGGCGATGGCCAGCTGATGGTGGACGCGGCGACTTCCTGATGGTGGGGGCGATGGCCCACGGACAACCTAGGCGCGGGGCGGCTGGGCGGGCCGTTAGGATCGGGCTTCTGATGACTGCCACTCTCGTCGCCAAGAATCTCGCCGCCGGACACGGCGACCGCTCCCTCTTCTCCGGGCTCGACCTCGTTGTCGCGCCCGGCGATGTGATCGGGCTCGTCGGTGCCAACGGCGCGGGCAAGTCCACACTGCTGCGGCTGCTCGCCGGTCTCCTCACGCCGGAGCAGGGAGAGCTGCGCCTTTCCCCGCCGACCGCGACCGTCGGGCATCTGCCGCAGGAGCCGGAGCGCCGGGAGGGCGAGACCGTACGGGAGTTCCTCGCGCGCCGCACGGGCGTGGCCGAGGCCCAGCGTGTGATGGACGAGGCGACGCAGGCGCTCGTCGACGGGGCGCCCGGCGCGGACGACGCCTACGCCACGAGCCTGGAGCGCTGGCTCGGCCTGGGCGGCGCAGACCTCGACGAGCGCGCCGAGGAGGTCGCCGACTCCCTCGGGCTCCGCGTCGACCTGGACCAGCCGATGACGTCGCTGTCCGGAGGCCAGGCGGCCCGCGCCGGACTGGCGTCGCTCCTCCTCTCCCGCTACGACGTCTTCCTGCTCGACGAGCCGACGAACGACCTGGACCTGGACGGGCTGGAGCGCCTCGAACGCTTTGTTTCCGGCCTGCGCGCGGGCACCGTCGTCGTCAGCCACGACCGCGAATTCCTGACCCGCACCGTCACCAAGGTGCTCGAACTCGACCTGGCGCAGCAGCAGATCACCCTGTACGGCGGCGGATACGAGGCGTATCTCGAAGAGCGCGACACCGCCCGCCGGCACGCCCGCGACGACTACGAGGAGTACGCCGACAAGCGGTCCGCGCTCGAGGGCCGGGCCCAGATGCAGCGCTCCTGGATGGACAAGGGCGTCAAGAACGCCCGGCGCAAGGCGGGCAACGACAACGACAAGATCGGCCGCAAGTTCCGTAGCGAGGCCAGTGAGAAGCAGGCCGCCAAGGCCCGGCAGACCCAGCGCATGATCGAGCGGCTGGACGCCGTCGATGAGCCGCGCAAGGAGTGGGAGCTGCGCATGGAGATCGCCGCGGCGCCGCGCTCGGGCGCGGTCGTCGCCACGCTGCGGGACGCGGAGGTACGGCGCGGCGACTACACCTTCGGTCCCGCGACGCTCCAGATCGACTGGGCGGACCGCGTGGCCGTCACCGGCGCGAACGGCGCGGGCAAGTCGACGCTGCTGGGCGCGCTGCTCGGCCGGGTCCCGCTGTCCGGCGGGCATGCCACCCTCGGCTCCGGCGTGATCGTCGGCGAGGTCGACCAGGCCCGCAAGCTCTTCCACGGCTCCGAGTCCCTGCTCGACGCTTTCTGCGCGGCGGTCCCCGACACCGAGCCGGCCGAGGTCCGCACGCTCCTGGCCAAGTTCGGCCTCAAGGCGGAGCACGTCCTGCGCCCGGCGGCGACCCTCTCCCCGGGCGAGCGCACCCGCTCGGCCCTGGCCCTCCTCCAGGGCCGCGGCGTCAACCTCCTCGTCCTCGACGAGCCGACCAACCACCTCGACCTCCCGGCCATCGAGCAACTGGAATCGGCCCTCGACACCTACGAGGGCACGCTCCTCCTGGTCACCCACGACCGCCGCATGCTGGACGCGGTTCACACGACGCGCCGCCTGGAAGTGGCGGACGGCAAGGTGACGGAACTGCCGTCCTAGAGAGCGGCACGCCGTAGACACCGGTTCGCGATCCGACCCCAAGCTCAGCCCCGGTGCTGGGGCCCTCTCGCCAAGGCCCCAGCACCGGAAGAGGTCAGCCCCGACCCCGCTTGGGGTCAACCAACCCGGCCCGCCGCAACGCATCCGCCATCGCGCTGTTCCCAGGCGCCGGCGCCTGCCGAGGGGCGCCACCCCCTCCGCCGCCACGCCCCTGGCGCTGCTGCTGTCCCCGCTGCTGAGGCGGCCGCCCCCCGCGCTGGGGACGCCCGCCACCCTCCGGGGCGGCAGCCGCGGCCTCGTCGTCCAATCGCAGCGTCAGCGAGATCCGCTTGCGCGGGATGTCGATGTCCAGCACCTTCACCTTGACGATGTCCCCGGGCTTCACGACATCCCGAGGATCCTTGACGAAGGTCTTGGACATCGCGGAGACGTGCACGAGCCCGTCCTGATGGACACCCACGTCCACGAACGCCCCGAAGGCGGCCACATTCGTGACGACCCCTTCCAGCACCATCCCCGACGCCAGATCGGAGATCTTCTCGACGCCCTCCTTGAAGGTGGCCGTCTTGAAGGCTGGCCGGGGATCACGCCCGGGCTTCTCCAGCTCCTTCAGGATGTCCGTGACGGTCGGCAGACCGAACGTCTCGTCCACGAAATCGGTCGGCTTCAGCGAACGCAGCACACCGGTGTTGCCGATGAGGGACGCGACCTCGCTCCCCGCCGTCTTCACCATGCGCCGCACCACGGGGTACGCCTCGGGGTGCACGCTGGACGCGTCCAGCGGGTCGTCCCCGCCCCGGATCCGCAGGAATCCCGCGCACTGCTCGTAGGCCTTCGGACCGAGCCGGGTCACATTCTTCAGCGCCGTACGGGCCGTGAAGGGGCCGTTCGCGTCGCGGTGCGCCACGATGTTCTCGGCGAGCCCGGAGGTGATGCCGGAGACCCGGGAGAGCAGCGGTGCGGAGGCCGTGTTCACGTCCACGCCCACGCCGTTCACACAGTCCTCGACCACCGCGTCCAGCGAGCGGGACAGCTTCACCTCGGACAGGTCGTGCTGGTACTGCCCGACACCGATGGACTTCGGGTCGATCTTCACCAGCTCGGCGAGCGGGTCCTGGAGCCGGCGTGCGATGGACACGGCGCCGCGCAGCGACACGTCCATGTCGGGCAGTTCCTGGGAGGCGAACGCGGACGCCGAGTACACGGACGCCCCCGCCTCGGACACCATCACCTTGGTGAGCTGCAGCTCCGGGTGTTCGGTGATGAGTTCACCGGCCAGCTTGTCCGTCTCGCGGGACGCCGTGCCGTTGCCGATCGCGATCAGTTCGACCGAGTGCTGCTGGGCGAGGCGGGCGAGCTTGGCGATGGCCTCGTCCCATCTGTTCGCCGGGACGTGCGGGTGGATGACGTCCGTCGCGACGACCTTGCCCGTCGCGTCGACCACGGCGACCTTCACGCCCGTACGGAACCCGGGGTCGAGCCCCAGCGTCGCGCGCGTGCCCGCCGGGGCGGCGAGCAGCAGGTCCCGCAGATTCGCCGCGAAGACGTTCACCGCCTCGTCCTCGGCGGCCGTGCGCAGCCTGAGGCGCAGATCGATGCCGAGGTGCACGAGAATGCGAGTCCGCCAGGCCCAACGGACCGTGTCCCTGAGCCACTTGTCGGCGGGACGGCCGCGGTCGGCGATCCTGAAACGGTGGGCGACGATCCCCTCGTACGACGAAGGGCCCTCGACGGGCTCCTCGGGCTCCAGGACGAGGTCGAGGACCTCCTCCTTCTCGCCGCGCAGCAGGGCCAGGACGCGGTGCGAGGGCAGCTCCTTGAAGGGCTCGGCGAAGTCGAAGTAGTCGGCGAACTTGGCGCCCGCCTCCTCCTTGCCGTCCCGCACCTTCGCGGCGAGCCGCCCCCGCACCCACATGCGCTCGCGCAGCTCGCCGATGAGGTCGGCGTCCTCCGAGAAGCGCTCGGTGAGGATCGCCCGCGCGCCGTCCAGGGCGGCCTGCGGATCGGCGACGCCCTTGTCGGCGTCGACGAAGGCCGCCGCCGCGCCGAGCGGGTCGACCGACGGATCGCCGAGCAGGCCCTCGGCCAGCGGCTCCAGACCGGCCTCGCGCGCGATCTGCGCCTTCGTGCGCCGCTTCGGCTTGAACGGCAGATAGATGTCCTCGAGGCGCGCCTTCGTCTCTGCGCCTCTGATCTGCGCCTCGACCTCGGCGGTGAGCTTGCCCTGCTCGCGCACCGAATCGAGGATCGCGGCGCGCCGCTCCTCCAGCTCCCGCAGATAGCGCAGCCGCTCCTCGAGGGTGCGCAGCTGCGCATCGTCGAGCATCTCGGTCGCTTCCTTGCGGTAGCGGGCGATGAAGGGCACCGTCGAACCGCCGTCGAGCAAGTCGACGGCGGCCTTGACCTGCCGCTCCCGTACGCCGAGTTCCTCGGCGATCCTGCCTTCGATGGACCCTACGAGGGGTGTCGTCACGATCCCGTACCGCCTTCTCCACTGAGGTTGCGCGGCAATTGTGGCAGGTGACACCGACAACGGGGGATCAGGGCGGCACTGGAGCGCGTCCCGTGCCGAAAGACGGCACCAAGGGACGCGGGATCACTCAGGCGCGGCCGGTCCGCCCGGAGCGCGAGGCGCCGCCGAAGAGCCGGGCCAGCGCCCGGAACGGCAGCGTCACGACCGTGGCGATCGCCCCGCCGATCTGGCGCAGCACGTCCGCGATGGCACGCAACATGTCTCTCCCCTTTCGTCTCCCGGCACGGAGAGCCGGGAGACTTACGGGTACCTCAGCCCTTGCCGACCATGCCTTCCGGGAACGCCCCGGCGGCGAACGCCGTCATCAGGAGCCCCTTCGCCAACTCGGTGAGCCGCTCCACGCCCGCCGCGCCCAGATGCTCGTACGGCGCACGGTCGAGGCGGTCCGTCCGCGCCTCGATGTCCTGGCGCAGGGCCACACCGGCCTCGGTCAACTCGCCTTCGGCGTCGAGCAGCCCACGCTCCCGCAGCCGGCCGGCCGCCGCCTCCCAGTCCTCCCTGGACCAGCCGCGTGTGGCCAGCGCCCACCTGGGGGCCATGCCCTTGCCGGTCGCGGTGTGGCTCACCAGGGCCTCCACTGGGTCGAGTTCCGCGTCGAGCAGCACGGCGAGGTGACCGTCGCCGCGGTGCTCGCGCAGCAGGGTGGCCGCGTGCCAGAGGGCGAGGTGCGCAGCGTCGGGCACCGGGAGGTCCGCGTGGGCGGCGTACAGCGGGCGGGCGGTCCTGCGGCAGGCCTCGGTCGCGCGCAGCGCGAGTTCGGCGGCCTCGGCGACCTCCTTGGAGGCGATGACGTCCTCGCCGAGCAGCCGCCGCAGCGTCGCGTCGACGGCACGCGCGCGTGCCGCGAGCACGTCCTCGGGGGCGGCGGTCCGCCACACCTCGGGCAGGTGCTCGGCCACCAGCTCGTGGCGGAAGTTGTAGAACGTGGCCGTCACCGTGCCCGGGCCCACGGCGCCCATGGCCGCGGCCCGCACCGCGAAGTACGCGGCCCTGCTGTCCTCGATCCCGACCGCGGCCAGCTCCCGCTCCAGGTCGGGCGAGAAGTAGTGCGTCGAATGCAGCGGATTGAGGACGTTGTGGCAGCGCCGCCCGGCGCGCTCCGGCAGTGGAGTGGTCATAGCCGGAGGTTACCGACTGGTCGGTAGGTAGGGAATCCGGGGCGCGGGCCATGGCAGGAAAGGTGGGGTACTCGTCATTGCGGACATCGTCGCGGCCGCCAAGAATCAAGGACATGCGAACCGTTCTGGTCGTCCTCTTCGACGATGTGCAAAGCCTCGACGTCACGGGCCCTGTGGAGGTCTTCGCGGGCGCCAAGACCGGCCGCGGCGGCTCGTACCGTATCCGCACCGCCTCCCTGGACGGCGCACCCGTGCGCACCTCCAGCGGTCTCACCCTCGTCCCGGACCACGCGCTCGCCGACGCGCCCACCCCGCACACCCTGCTCGTCCCCGGCGGCCGGGGAACCCGGCATCCGAACCCCCGCCTGACCGACTGGCTGCGCGCGCACGGTCCGCGGGCCGAGCGACTGGTCTCCGTCTGCACCGGCGCCTTCGTGCTCGCCGCGGCCGGCCTCCTGGACGGCCGCCGCGCGACGACCCACTGGGCCTACTGCGACAAGCTCGCCCGCGACCATTCGGCGGTCCATGTCGACCCTGACCCCATCTACGTCCGTGACGGCCAGGTCTCCACCTCGGCAGGCGTCACCTCCGGCATCGACCTGGCCCTCGCCCTCGTGGAGGAGGACCTGGGCCGCGAGATGGCCCTCACCGTCGCTCGCCATCTGGTCGTCTTCCTGCGCCGCCCGGGCGGCCAGGCCCAGTTCAGCGCCCAGCTGGCCGCCCAGACCGCGCAGCGCGAACCGTTGCGCGAGGTCCAGCAGTGGATCACCGAGCACCCCGACCACGACCTGAGCGTCGAGTCCCTCGCCGCCCGCGCCAGTCTCTCGCCCCGCCACTTCGCCCGCGCCTTCCAGGCCGAGACGGGTATGACGCCGGGCCGGTACGTCGAGCGCGTCCGCCTCGAACACGCGCGGCGTCTCCTGGAGGACACCGCCGACGGCATCGAGGAGATCTCCCGCGCCTGCGGCTACGGCACACCCGAGGCGATGCGCCGCGCCTTCGTCAAGACGCTCGGCTCGGCACCGGCGGAGTACCGACGCCGCTTCCGGCCGGCACCCGTCCACTGAATCCCACCCGAAGGAATTCCATGCAGATCGCCATCGTCCTCTACGACCGCTTCACCGCCCTGGACGCCGTGGGGCCGTACGAGACGCTCGGCCGGCTGCCGGACGCGGAGACCGTCTTCGTCGCCGAGCGCACCGGCCCCGTCCGCGCCGACACCGGCAATCTGGCCCTGACCGCCGACAAGACCCTGGCCGACGTGCCGCACCCGGACATCGTGGTGGTGCCGGGGGCCCGGGCCAGTTCGCGCAGATGGAGAACGAGGTCCTTTTGGACTGGCTGCGGGCCGCCGACAACGCCAGTACCTGGACGACTTCGGTGTGCACCGGCTCGCTGCTGCTCGCCGCCGCCGGGTTCCTCGACGGGCGCCGGGCCACCTCCCACTGGCTGGCCCTGGACTTCCTCAAGGAGTACGGCGCCGAGCCGACGCAGGAGCGGGTCGTGTTCGACGGCAAGTACGTGACCGCGGCCGGCGTCTCGTCCGGCATCGACATGGGGCTCACCCTGCTCGGCCGGATCGCGGGCGACGAACACGCACAGGCCGTACAGCTGTTGACCGAATACGACCCGCGGCCGCCTTACGACGCCGGATCGCCGCAGAAGGCGCCCGCCCACCTCGTCGAGGAGTTCCGCACGAAGAGCCGCTTCATCCTCACGTAGTCCCCGTGAAGCCTCACGCGGTCCAGGTGAACCGCGGCTGCCGGCGCTCGAGGAAGGCGGCGACACCCTCCGCGGTGTCGCCGCTGCCCCGCGCCTGCTCCGCCCAGTACGCGTCCCGGTCCCCGCGCCCGTTCGCGAACTCCTTGGCCGCCGCCTGCGTCAGCAGCGAGCGCGCGGCCAGCACACGTGTGAACTCCCCGACGCGCTTGTCGAGTTCGCCCTCGGGCAGCACCTCGTCCACCAGGCCCGTGCGCAGCGCCCGTTCCGCGTCGATCAACTCGCCCGAGAACAGCAGGTACTTGGCGGCGGCCGGACCGACCAGCGCCGCCAGCCGTCGTGTCGAGGAGGCCGGATAGACGATTCCCAGCTTCGCCGGAGTCACCCCGAACAGCGCCCCCCGCTCCGCGAACCGCAGATCGCAGGCCGCCGCGAGCTGGGCCCCGCCGCCCACGCAGTACCCGCGAATCGCGGCCAGTGTCGGCTTCGGGAACGCGGCGAGCGCCTCCTCGGCGAGCACGGCCAGGCCCTGTGCCTCCTCCGGGTCGCCCCGCAGCGTCGAGATATCGGCGCCGGCACAGAACGTCCCGCCCTCGCCGGTGAGCACCAGCGCGTGTACATCGGCGTCAGCGGTCAACTCGTCGAGCAGCGGCGGCAGCGTGCGCCACATCCGCGTCGTCATGGCGTTGCGTTTCGCCGGGTGGTGGATGACGACGGTGGCGACCCCGTCGCCGATGCGGTGCGACAGCTGCGGCTCCATAGGCCGGATGCTATCCGCACCCGCCGAACGTACGATCAAGAAGAGGAGAGGCGCGAGGAGGCGCTGATGGTCACATCCCGCAAGGCCGGCCCCAAGGGTGAGACCGCCAAGCTCACCCGCAGCTTCGGCTGGATCGCGGCGCTCGGCGTGATCCTCGTGCTCGCGGGCGTCGTGGGCCTCGTCTACACTGCGGCCGCCACGCTGACCTCGATGATCCTGTTCGGCTGGCTGCTGCTGATCGGCGGCGCGGTCGGACTGATGCACGCGATCCAGGCGCGCGGCACCAACTTCTTCTGGCTCGGTGTCGTGGTCGCCGCCCTGAACCTCGCGGCCGGTGTGGTCGTCATCCGCAGACCGGACGCGGCCGCCGCCGCACTGACCATGTTCGCCGCGCTGCTGTTCCTGACCGGCGGGGTGTTCCGCCTGGTGGGCAGCGTCGTGGTGCGCGGTCCCCAGTTCGGCTGGACCCTCGTGCAGGGCGCCTTCGACCTGCTGCTCGGCATCCTGGTCCTCGCCTCCTGGCCGAGCAGCAGCAAGTACGTCATCGGCACCTTCTTCGCCCTCGCGCTGCTCTTCGACGGCCTCGGCCTGATCGCCACGGGGTACGGCGGACGGCGCATCGTGGGCATGGTCTCCGAGCGCCTCGTGGACGAGCGGACGGCGGCGAACGAATCGGGCGAGCCCGGTGCCAAACCCGTACAACCCGAATAGTTCGCGAAGTCGGCACAACAGGGACAGGAGCAGTCTTACAACTGACTGTGTCATACGCCGACGATCAGAAACCGTCGATACTCGCTGACTTCTGTTCAGTGCTCGGGTACGGACCAGCGCGTTACCAACACTCGATGTGTGGTGACAATCGAGCGCGAGGGCGGCGACCGGACGATGGACAACCTCGGGCGGGGGTCCGACCCGAGCCCTGAAGTCGGCGGAGACGTGACGGCCGACCGCAGGCCGCCGGGCCCGCTGCCGTACGAGGGAGTGTGGCGGTTCACCGCTCCCGCCATCGACTCGTCGGTCCCGCAGGCGCGGCACGCCGTCCGCGACCTGCTGATCCGCCAGGCAGTGCCCGCATCGGACGACCTCGTCCAGGGACTCCTGCTGATCGTCTCCGAACTGGTCACGAACGCGGTGAGGCACGCGGCCCTCCTGTCGCCGATGCTCGCCGTGGAGGTCGCCGTCGGCGCCGAGTGGCTGCGTGTCTCCGTGGAGGACAACCACCCCTACCGCCCGACCGCCCTGGAGGCCGACCACGGCCAGACCGGCGGCCGGGGTCTGCTGCTGGTGCGGGAGATCGCCAGGGAGTCGGGCGGAGTGTGCGACGTCGAGCACACGGCGAGCGGCGGCAAGGTGATCTGGGCCGCCCTGCCGCTCACCCCTGGCGTGCTCTGATCACCAGCCGGCCGACGGCCCCGTCAGCTCCCTGACCGCCGGACGCGCCGCGTCCAGCACGGTCATGAACCACGATGAGAAGGTGTCCTTCGCGTGCCGCTCCGCCAGCTCGGCGGCGGTCACGAAGGCGGTCGAGCCGACCTCCTCCGGGTCGGGCCGCAGCGGCGACTGCACCATCCCGACGAAGAGATGGTTGTACTCCTGCTCCACCAGCCCCGAGTCCGGGTCCGGGTGGTTGTAGCGCACCGTGCCCGCCTCGGCGAGCAACGACGGGGACACCCCCAGCTCCTCGTACGTCCGCCGGGCCGCCGCAGCGAAGGGCGCCTCGCCGGGGTAGGGGTGACCGCAGCAGGTGTTCGACCAGACGCCGGGGGAGTGGTACTTGCCGAGGGCGCGCTGCTGGAGCAGCAGCCGGCCGTGCTCGTCGAAGAGGAACACGGAGAACGCTCTGTGCAGCTGCCCCGGCGTCTGGTGGGCGGCCAGCTTCTCCGCCGTGCCGATCGTGTTGCCGTCCTCGTCGACCAGCTCGAGCAAGATCGCTTCAGAGGTGCCGTTCGACGAACTGTGCGTCGCGGTGGCAGGTGTGATCGGCATACCCATCCTTCGCATCGGTCTTCGAGCCCCAAGTCTGCCGTACGAAACCGGCACTCCCGGCACTTCGCGATTCCCGCATGTCCCGCCCCGCGGGCCCGCGGGAAGCGGCCGGATACCTGATCGTGCCCGGTGCCCACGGCGAGGAATCGTCCAGGACAAGGGCCATCAGGTGTTCGGGCAGAACGTCGAATGCGGGCCGGACGACGTACTCCGAAACAGCACCGTGCGTACGACGGCCGATCCGGCGCCCCGGAGCGTCAGTGACACAGGCGCGCCTCGTGCTCGGCGTGCCCGCTCGGCTCGAGCTGGAATGTGCAGTGCTCGACGTCGAAGTGGTCACCGAGGCAGCCCTGGAGTTCGTGGAGCATCTTCTCGTGGCCGATCGCACTCAGCACGTCGGAGCTGACCACCACATGGGCGGAGAGGACCGGCATGCCGGACGTGATGGTCCAGGCGTGCAGGTCGTGCATGTCCTCGACGCCCTGCAGGGCCAGGATGTGGGCGCGCACGTCCGCCATGTCGACGCCCTTGGGAGCCGCCTCCAGGAGCACGTCGAGCGTCTCGTGGAGCAGCTTCCAGGTGCGCGGGACGATCATCAGGCCGATGACGAGTGAGGCGATCGGGTCGGCGGCCTGCCAGCCGGTGGTCAGGATCACCACCGCGGCGATGATGACCGCCATCGACCCCAGCGCGTCCGCCACCACCTCGAGGAAGGCGCCGCGCACGTTCAGGCTGTCTTTCTGGCCCCGCATCAGCAGCGTCAGCGAGATGGTGTTCGCGACCAGGCCGATCAGGCCGAACACGATGGTCAGACCGCCCTCGGTGTCGGCGGGCGTGACGAAGCGCTGGACCGCCTCGTACAGCACGTAGCCGCCGACGCCGAGCAGCAGCAGGCAGTTGGCGAGCGCGGCGAGGATCTCGGCCCGCGCGTATCCGAAGGTGCGGTTCTCGCTCGGCGGGCGGCCCGCGAAGTGGATCGCGAGCAGCGCCATGCCCAGCCCCAGCGCGTCCGTCGCCATGTGCGCCGCGTCCGCGATGAGCGCGAGGGAGTCGGCGAGAAGACCGCCGACGATCTCGACGACCATGACGGTGAGCGTGATCGACAGCGCGACCCGCAGCCGCCCGCGGTACGCGGCTGTCGCCGTACCGGTCGGGGGAGCGCCGTGCGCGTGCCCGTGGTCGTGCCCAGCCCCCATGGAAGCCGCCTCCTGTGCTCTGCTCGGGATCACAGTGAACTACGGTTCCCGGGTATCGGGCAACGCGGCATTGAACACCGTTGTCATATGCTCTGACCTGCGGAAACGATCCGCAGGTCAGAGCGTTGACAAGATCACTCGGCCGGTGCTCCAGGGTGGCGCAGCGACCAGCCCCGCCACGCCGACTCGACCATCTCGCGTACCCCGCGCCGCGCGCTCCAGCCCAGCTCCTCGGCGGCCAGCGCGGCCGAGGCGACTGCGCGCGGTGCGTCACCCGGGCGGCGCGGCTCGACGACGGGGGGCCGACTGTCGCCGCTGACCTCGCCGATGAGGGTGATGAGCTCGCGGACCGACACTCCCTCGCCGCGGCCGATGTTCACCGTCAGATCGCCCGTCGCGCCGTCGGCCAGCCGCCGGGCCGCCGTGAGGTGTGCCTCGGCGAGATCGGCGACGTGGATGTAGTCGCGGACGCACGTGCCGTCCGGCGTCGGATAGTCGTCGCCGAAGATTCGCGGGGCCTCGCCGCGGGTGAGGCGGTCGAAGACCATGGGGATCACGTTGAACACACCGGTGTCGGCGAGTTCCGGCGCCGCCGCGCCGGCCACGTTGAAGTAGCGCAGACAGACGGTGGCGATGCCGTGCGCCCGGCCCGCCGCGCGCACCAGCCATTCCCCGGCGAGCTTCGTCTCGCCGTACGGGCTCATCGGGGCGCAGGGGGTGGTCTCCGTGATGAGGTCCGTATCGGGATTGCCGTAGACGGCCGCCGACGAGGAGAACACGAACCGCTTGACGCCCGCCCCCGCGACAGCCTCCAGGAGCGTCGCGAGACCGCCCACGTTCTCCTGGTAGTAGCGCGTCGGCTGGGCAACCGACTCGCCGACCTGCTTACGTGCCGCGAGGTGCACGACACCCGTCACCGCGTGCTCGGCGAGGACCCGCTTCAGCAGGTCCCCGTCCAGCGACGACCCCTGCACCAGCGGAATGCTCTCCGGAAGCCGGTTCGGCACCCCGGACGAGAGGTCGTCGAGGGCGACGACGCGCTCCCCGGCCTCCGCCATCGCCCGCGCCACGTGTGCCCCGATGTATCCGGCTCCGCCTGTGATCAGCCATGTCATGGACGCCAACCCTATGCCGGTCCCGTGTCCCGCCCACCCTGCCCCGCTTCGGCCCGATGCGCCGGTGTGCCCGGCGCGATGTCGGGAATGCACCGGTCTGGGGGCGCGGTTTGTGGCGTGGGCCCCGGATCACCGATGATGATCGCGGCGGAGGGCCACGCAGACGTGGTTGATCGGGCCGTGAACGGGCGGTGAACGCCCGCTTCCCATCATCCGATAGCCTCTGCCGACATGCCGCCCAGCGGCCGAGGCCCGAGGGGGCCTGGGGCCGGGGCCATCCCACCACGTACACGCCCGGCACGAGGCCACGCCGGGCACCCAGGGAGTGAGTTCGCTGTCGACCGCCATCCTCACCGGCCCGCCGGTCCCCGGATCGTCGCTCGAGGGCGATCTGCGGTCGCTCGGCTTCGACGTGCGGCTCGCCTCTGACGCGGGCGAGGCCGAGACGCTGCTCGCCGTCGTCCCGGCGGACCAGCGCGTCGCCGTCGTCGACGCCCGCTTCGTGGGCCACCTGCACGCGCTGCGCCTCGGCCTCACGGACCCCCGGTTCGCGGCCTCCGCGCTGCCCGGAGCGATATCGGTGCAACCCGAGGCCCGCCGGGCGCTGACCCGGGCCGTGACCCGTGAGAGCGCCGCCTCCGGCGGCCTCGCCGTCGCCACGGACAACCTCGCCGAGCGCGTCACCGCGGCCCTCGACGCGGAAGGCGTCGCCGTGTACCGCCCCGAACTGGGCACGCTCGTCGCCGCCGTCCCCAGCGACCCCCAGGAACGCAACGAGGCCCGCCAGGCCGTCTCGGCCGTCGACGACGAGGCCGTACGACTGCGCAGCGCCGTGAAGGCCCGCGACGGCTTCTTCACCACGTACTGCATCAGCCCGTACTCGCGCTACATCGCCCGCTGGTGCGCCCGCCGCGGCCTCACCCCGAACCAGGTGACGACCGCCTCACTCCTCACCGCCCTGATCGCCGCGGGCTGCGCCGCCACCGGCACCCGCGCCGGCTTCGTCGCGGCCGGCCTGCTGCTCCTGTTCTCCTTCGTCCTGGACTGCACGGACGGCCAGCTCGCCCGCTACTCGCTCCAGTACTCGACGCTCGGCGCCTGGCTCGACGCGACCTTCGACCGCGCCAAGGAGTACGCCTACTACGCGGGCCTCGCCCTCGGAGCGGCCCGCGGCGGAGACGACGTATGGGCACTCGCCCTCGGCGCGATGGTCCTGCAGACCTGCCGCCACGTCGTCGACTTCTCCTTCAACGAGGCGAACCACGACGCCACCGCCAACACCAGTCCCACCGCGGCCTTCTCCGACAAGCTCGACAGTGTCGGCTGGACGGTCTGGGTGCGCCGGATGATAGTCCTGCCCATCGGTGAGCGGTGGGCGATGATCGCCGTGCTCACGGCGCTGACCACCCCGCGCATCACCTTCTACGCCCTCCTCATCGGCTGCGCCTTCGCCGCCACGTACACCACGGCGGGCCGCGTACTGCGCTCCCTGACCCGCAAGGCACGGCGTACCGACCGCGCGGCCCAGGCACTGGCCGACCTCACCGACTCCGGCCCGCTGGCCGAGCTGCTGACGCGCTACACGCGTCGCCTGCCGCTCCGGGCACCGGCGGTCGTCGCGTTCCTCGCTGGAACCCTCCTCGTACTCGGCGCCGCGCTGTCGCCGTACGGCAGCTGGTGGCCCGTCCTGGGCGCCGTGATCTACGTACTCCTGTCGCCCGTGGCCCTCGCGCGGCCCCTCAAGGGCGCCCTCGACTGGCTGGTCCCGCCCTTCTTCCGCGCCGCCGAATACGGCACCGTTCTGGTCCTGGCGGCCAAAGCCGATGTGAACGGAGCGCTTCCCGCGGCTTTCGGACTGGTGGCCGCGGTCGCCTACCATCACTACGACACGGTGTACCGCATTCGCGGCAACGCCGGCGCGCCCCCGCACTGGCTGGTGCGGGCGACAGGCGGGCACGAAGGCAGGACGCTGCTGGTCACCGTCCTGGCCGCGCTGCTCACCGCCGCACAGTTCAAGGTCGCGCTCACGGCGCTCGCCGTGGCAGTGGCTCTGCTGGTGCTCGTCGAGAGCATCCGCTTCTGGGTGACCGCTCATTTGGGCGGTGCGCCCGCCGTACACGACGAAGGAGAACCCGCATGATCGGCCTCGTGCTGGCGGCCGGCGCCGGACGGCGTCTGCGCCCCTACACCGACAGCCTCCCCAAGGCTCTCGTGCCGGTTGGCCCCGCGGGCATAGAGGACAGCATCACGGTCCTGGACCTGACCCTCGGCAACTTCGCCGAGATCGGTCTGACCGAGGTCGGCATCATCGTCGGCTACCGCAAGGAAGCCGTGTACGACCGCAAGGCGGCCCTTGAGGAGAAGTACGGCCTCAAGATCACCATCATCGACAACGACAAGGCCGAGGAGTGGAACAACGCCTACTCCCTGTGGTGCGGCCGTGACGCCCTCAAGGACGGCGTGATCCTCGCCAACGGCGACACCGTCCACCCGGTCTCCGTCGAGAAGACGCTGCTGGCCGCCCGCGGCGACGGCAAGAGGATCATCCTCGCCCTCGACACGGTGAAGAAGCTCGCCGACGAGGAGATGAAGGTCGTCGTGGACCCCGACAAGGGCGTCCAGAAGATCACCAAGCTGATGGAGCCGTCCGAGGCCACCGGCGAGTACATCGGCGTCACCCTCATCGAAGGCGCGGCCGCCGACGAGCTGGCCGACGCCCTGAAGACGGTGTGGGAGACCGACCCCCAGCAGTTCTACGAGCACGGGTACCAGGAACTCGTCCACCGCGGCTTCAGGATCGACGTGGCTCCGATCGGCGACGTCAAGTGGGTCGAGATCGACAACCACGACGACCTCGCCAAGGGACGGGAGATCGCGTGCCAGTACTGACGAGGCTCATCCCCTCGCCGGTCGTCGTCGACATCCGCCCGGGTGCCCTGGACGACCTGGCGAGCGTGCTCGCCGACCAGCGGATCTCGCACTCGGGGAAGCTGGCCATCGCGGTGAGCGGCGGCTCCGGGGCCCGGCTGCGCGAGCGGCTCGCCCCGGCCCTGCCCGGCGCCACCTGGTACGAGGTCGACGGCGGCACGATCGACGACGCGGTCCGGCTGGCCGACGCCATAAAGTCCGGACACTACGACGCGGTCGTGGGCCTGGGCGGCGGCAAGATCATCGACTGCGCGAAGTTCGCCTCCGCGCGCGTGGGCCTGCCGCTGGTCGCCGTGGCCACGAACCTGGCCCACGACGGTCTGTGCTCCCCGGTAGCGACCCTCGACAACGACGCGGGCCGCGGTTCCTACGGCGTACCGAACCCGATCGCCGTGGTCATCGACCTCGATGTGATCCGTGAGGCACCGGTGCGCTACGTGCGCTCCGGTATCGGCGACGCCCTGTCCAACATCTCCGCGGTCGCGGACTGGGAGCTGGCCAATCGCGTCAATGGCGAGAAGATCGACGGTCTCGCCGCCGCGATGGCCCGCCAGGCCGGCGAGGCCGTGCTGCGGCACCCCGGTGGCGTCGGCGACGACGCCTTCCTCCAGGTGCTGGCCGAGGCACTCGTCCTCACCGGTATCGCGATGTCGGTGTCGGGGGACTCGCGCCCCTCGTCCGGCGCCTGCCACGAGATCAACCACGCCTTCGACCTCCTCTACCCCAAGCGCGCGGCGAGCCACGGCGAGCAGTGCGGCCTGGGCGCGGCCTTCGCGATGTATCTGCGGGGGGCGCACGAGGAGTCGGCGTACATGGCCGAGGTGCTGCGCCGGCACGGACTGCCGGTGCTGCCCGAGGAGATCGGCTTCACCGTGGACGAGTTCGTCAGGGTCGTGGAGTTCGCTCCGCAGACCCGGCCGGGCCGCTACACGATCCTCGAACACCTCGACCTGAAACCCCACCAGATCAAGGACATCTACTCCGACTATGCCAAGGCCACCAGTAGCTGAACTCCGTCCCGTCGTTCATCCCGCAGGGGTGAAGGACCGGCGCAGCGGTGAGCACTGGGCGGGACGCCTGTACATGCGAGAGATCTCGCTGCGCTGCGACCGCTACCTGGTGAACACCAGGATCACGCCCAACCAGCTCACGTACCTGATGACTGTCTTCGGCGTGCTCGCGGCCCCGGCCCTGCTGGTGCCGGGGATCGCGGGCGCCGTGCTCGGTGTGCTGATGGTCCAGCTCTACCTGCTGCTCGACTGCGTCGACGGCGAGATCGCGCGCTGGAAGCAGCAGTTCTCGCTGGCCGGGGTCTACCTGGACCGGGTCGGGGCCTATCTGACCGACGCCGCGGTGCTCGTCGGCTTCGGCCTGCGCGCCGCCGATCTGTGGGGCTCGGGCCGGATCGACTGGCTCTGGGCCTTCCTCGGCACGCTGGCCGCCCTCGGCGCGATCCTGATCAAGGCGGAGACCGATCTCGTCGGTGTCGCCCGTCACCAGGGCGGGCTGCCGCCCGTCCAGGAGGCGGCGTCCGAGCCGCGCTCGTCCGGGATGGCGCTGGCCCGCAAGGCCGCCGCGGCGCTGAAGTTCCACCGGCTGGTGCTCGGGATCGAGGCGTCCCTGCTGATCCTGGTCCTGGCCGTCCTGGACACGGTGCGGGGCGACCTGTTCTTCTCCCGGCTCGGCGTCGCGGTGCTGGCCGGCATCGCACTTGTCCAGACCGTGCTGCACCTGGTGTCCATCCTCGCCTCGAGCAGGCTGAAGTGAGTACGGCGATGAAGGTCGGCGCGGTGATCATCACCATGGGCAACCGCCCCGACGAGCTCCGGGCCCTGCTGGACTCCGTCGCCAAGCAGGACGGCGACCGCGTCGAGGTGGTCGTGGTCGGCAACGGCTCGCCGGTCCCCGACGTCCCGGCAGGTGTCCGCACCGTCGAACTGCCCGAGAACCTCGGCATACCCGGCGGCCGCAACGTGGGCATCGATGCCTTCGGCCCCGGCGGCACCGACGGCTATGACGTCGATGTGCTCCTCTTCCTCGACGACGACGGTCTGCTCGCCACCCACGACACCGCCGAACTGTGCCGTCAGGCCTTCGGGGCCGACCCCGAGCTGGGCATCATCAGCTTCCGCATCGCCGACCCCGAGACCGGCGAGACCCAGCGCCGCCACGTCCCGCGGCTGCGCGCCTCCGACCCGATGCGTTCCTCGCGTGTCACCACCTTCCTCGGCGGCGCCAACGCGGTCCGTACGAAGGTCTTCGCCGAAGTCGGCGGGCTTCCGGACGCATTCTTCTACGCGCATGAGGAAACCGACCTGGCATGGCGGGCCCTCGACGCGGGCTGGATGATCGACTACCGGTCCGACATGGTGCTGTACCACCCGACGACCGCGCCCTCGCGGCACGCGGTCTACCACCGCATGGTGGCCCGCAACCGCGTCTGGCTCGCCCGCCGAAACCTTCCGGCGCCGCTCGTCCCGGTGTACCTCGGCGTCTGGATGCTCCTGACGCTGGCCCGCCGTCCCTCGGGACCGGCCCTGAAGGCCTGGTTCGGCGGCTTCAAGGAGGGCTGGACCAGTCCGTGCGGGCCCCGGCGTCCCATGAGGTGGCGTACGGTGTGGCGGCTGACTCGACTGGGCCGGCCTCCTGTGATCTGACAAGCTCGTTTCTGAGAGCAATTCGTGGCCGTACCCCGGTCCCTGGCTCATGCCTCTGCCCGATCTGGCTGTGCGCATCTTGAAGACGAAAGTTTCCACTTGTGAGTGAGACAACGCATGACGGCCCCGTCGCGGTGAGCGACCGACCGTCGCCCGACGACGGGCTCTCCGCGGCCGACGTGGCCGCCAAGTACGGGCTCGCGGTCAGCGGCGCCCGGCCCGGAGTCGTCGAATACGTTCGTCAGCTGTGGGGGCGGCGGCACTTCATCCTCGCGTTCTCGCAGGCGAAGCTCACCGCCCAGTACAGCCAGGCCAAGCTGGGCCAGTTGTGGCAGGTGGCGACCCCGCTGCTGAACGCGGGCGTCTACTACTTGATCTTCGGCCTGATCCTCAAGGCCAACCGCGGTATGTCGCACGACGTGTACATCCCGTTCCTGGTGACCGGCGTCTTCGTCTTCACCTTCACGCAGAGCTCGATCATGGCGGGCGTCCGGGCGATCTCCGGCAACCTCGGGCTGGTGCGCGCCCTGCACTTCCCGCGCGCCTCGCTGCCCATCTCCTTCGCGCTGCAGCAGCTCCAGCAGCTGCTCTTCTCGATGATCGTGCTGTTCGTCGTGGCGATCGCCTTCGGCAGCTACCCGGGCCTGTCCTGGCTGCTCATCGTCCCGGTGCTCGTTCTGCAGTTCCTCTTCAACACCGGCCTCGCGCTGATCGTGGCGAGGATGGGCGCCAAGACGCCGGACCTCGCCCAGCTGATGCCGTTCATCCTGCGAACCTGGATGTACGCGTCCGGTGTCATGTTCTCCATCAGCAGCATGCTCGCCGGGCGCCCGGAGTGGATCATCCGCGCACTGCAGGTGAACCCGGCCGCGGTCTACATGGACCTGATGCGCTTCGCGCTCATCGACGGGTACGGCTCCGCCCACCTGCCGCCTCATGTGTGGGCCATCGCCACCTTCTGGGCCGTGGTCGTCGCGGTCGGCGGTTTCGTGTACTTCTGGAAGGCTGAAGAGAGGTACGGCCGTGGCTGAAGAGATGTCTCACGTCCCCACCGTCATCGCGGACGAGCTGCACATCGTCTACCGCGTCAACGGCGCCAAGACCGGCAAGGGCAGCGCAACCGCCGCCCTCAGCCGCATCCTCAAGCGAGGCTCCGACGAGGCGGCGCGCGGGGTGCGCAAGGTGCACGCCGTCAAGGGTGTCTCCTTCGTCGCCTACCGCGGCGAGGCCATCGGCCTGATCGGTTCGAACGGCTCCGGCAAGTCCACGCTGCTGCGCGCCATCGCCGGTCTCCTCCCCGCCGAGAAGGGCAAGGTCTACACCGACGGCCAGCCCTCGCTGCTCGGCGTGAACGCGGCCCTGATGAACGACCTGACGGGCGAGCGGAACGTCATATTGGGCGGGCTCGCGATGGGCATGTCCCGCGAGCAGATCAGGGAGCGCTACCAGGACATCGTCGACTTCTCGGGCATCAACGAGAAGGGCGACTTCATCACCCTGCCGATGCGCACCTACTCGTCCGGCATGGCGGCCCGGCTGCGCTTCTCCATCGCGGCCGCCAAGGACCACGACGTCCTGATGATCGACGAGGCCCTCGCCACCGGCGACCGCAAGTTCCAAAAGCGCTCCGAGGAACGCATCCGCGAGCTGCGCAAGTCCGCCGGCACGGTGTTTCTGGTCAGTCACAACAACAAGTCGATCCGTGACACCTGCGACCGCGTGCTGTGGCTGGAGCGCGGTGAGCTGCGCATGGACGGCCCGACCGAAGAGGTCCTCAAGGAGTACGAGAAGTTCACGGGCAAGTAGCCCATTTCGCCCAGGGCCCCGCCGGAACTCTTCGGCGGGGCCCCGCGTCTGCAAAGGAAACGCCAACTCCTGCTGGCCTTAGGAATCTTGACAGCAATCGGTGTGTTGTTGTGATGTGCAGGACACCCCGACGGAGCGTGCCGCGTTGTACAACGTAAGCTGTACCGGTGCCGATTCGCGGCAAGTAGGGCGATAATGCGCGACACCCGGCTCCGGAGCGCCGTGCGGATCTCCGGGCGGCGTGTCCGAAATGGGCAGTATTGGGTCGGCAGTGTAGAACGGGAGATGTGACGGCAATGTCTACGGATACTCTCCAGCTCGGCGATGCGCGTGCCGTCCTCGCGCCGGGCGGCGAGCGGTGACAGAAGCCGGGACGGCGCGCATGGGAGATCCGGAGCGCGACACCCTCGACAAGGCCGCGGACGAGAACTTCCCCGTGGCTCCCTTTTTCCTGCCCAAGGTCTGGCGTGACGATCTGATGGCCGTGTACGGCTTCGCCCGCCTCGTCGACGACATCGGCGACGGCGACCTCGCCCCCGGCGGCGCGGATGCCCGCCTGCTCGGCGTGTCGCCCGAGGAGGCCGAGGACCGCCTCGCCCTCCTCGACGCTTTCGAGACCGATCTTCACCGAGTGTTCGAGGCGACCCCGCGCCACCCGCTGCTGCGCCGCCTCCAGCCCACGGTCCGCCGCGCGGGCCTCACCCCCGAGCCCTTCCTCGGCCTGATCGCGGCCAACCGCCAGGACCAGCTGGTCACGCGGTACGAGACCTACGACGACCTCGTCGCCTACTGCGAGCTGTCCGCCAACCCCGTCGGCCGCCTGGTCCTCTCCGTCACCGGCACATCAACTCCCGAGCGCGTCCGCCGCTCCGACGCGGTGTGCACGGCGCTGCAGATCGTCGAACACCTTCAGGACGTCGCCGAGGACCTCGGCCGCGACCGCATCTACCTGCCGGCCGAGGACATGAAGCGCTTTCACGTACAGGAGGCGGATCTCGCCGCCGCCACCGCAGGCGCATCGGTGCGCGCACTGGTTGCATACGAATCAGAACGCGCCTCGAACCTCCTGAATGAAGGCACCCCCCTCGTGGGTAGCGTCCACGGCAGGCTGAAGCTGCTGCTCGCGGGGTTTGTTGCGGGGGGAAGGGCGGCGATCCGCGCGATCGCCGCCGCCGAATACGACGTACTTCCCGGCCCGCCCAAGCCCGGCAAGCTCCAGTTGCTGCGCGAGGTGGGAGTGACTCTGCGAGGAGAGGGGTGATCCGGACCGTGGAGTCTCCGTCACACATGTCCGCACCGGTACTCGCCGCGTACAGCTACTGCGAGGCGGTCACCGGTCAGCAGGCCCGTAATTTCGCGTACGGCATCAGACTTCTGCCGACGCCCAAGCGCCGCGCGATGTCGGCGCTGTACGCGTTCTCGCGGCGCGTCGACGACATCGGCGACGGCGCGCTCGCACCGGACGTGAAGGCCGCGCGCCTCGAGGACACCCGGGCGCTGCTCGCCCGGGTCCGAGCGGGCACCGTGGACGAGGACGACACCGACCCGGTCGCGGTCGCCCTCAGTCACACCGCCGCGTCCTTCCCGGTGCCGCTCGGCGGCCTCGATGAGCTGATCGACGGCGTGCTGATGGACGTACGCGGTGAGACGTACGAGACCTGGGACGACCTGAGGGTCTACTGCCGCTGTGTGGCCGGCGCGATCGGGCGGCTCTCGCTCGGCGTGTTCGGTACGGAGCCGGGGGCGCGCGGCGCCGAGCGCGCGCCGGAGTATGCCGACACGCTCGGGCTCGCGCTCCAGCTCACCAACATCCTGCGGGACGTACGTGAGGACGCCGAGGGCGGCCGCACTTATCTGCCCGCCGACGACCTCGCCAAGTTCGGCTGCTCGGCCGGGTTCAACGGGCCGAATCCACCGCCCGGTTCCGACTTCGCGGGCCTCGTGCACTTCGAAGTGCGTCGGGCCCGCGCCCTTTTCGCCGAGGGCTACCGGCTGCTGCCCATGCTGGACCGGCGCAGTGGCGCCTGTGTGGCGGCCATGGCCGGCATCTACCGCCGTCTTCTCGACCGCATCGAGCGCGAGCCGGAGGCCGTGCTGCGCGGCCGGGTCTCGCTGCCCGGTCGCGAGAAGGCGTACGTCGCGGTGCGCGGCCTCTCCGGTCTCGACGCCCGGCATGTCTCCCGCCGCACCGTCAGGAGGCGCCCCTGATGGACAATCCGGTCCAAGGTGATTCCACCGGCGAAAAGCGGCACGCAACCCTCCGCGGCCGTGCGGCGTCCCTGCTTGCGATGGCCTGCCGTGCACCGTTCAATCATCACGGCACGGCCAGGGGGGAGGGCACACGATGAGCGAGGTCACGCAGCCCGCTGACATGCCGGGCCGCTCCGAGGGGGCGACCGCCGTCGTGATCGGCGGCGGGCTCGCCGGGATCACCGCCGCGCTCGCGCTCGCCGACGCCGGGGTCCGGGTGACGCTGCTCGAGGGCAGGCCGCGGCTCGGTGGGCTCGCGTTCTCCTTCCAGCGCGGCGATCTCACCGTGGACAACGGACAGCATGTGTACCTGCGCTGCTGCACCGCCTACCGCTGGTTCCTCGACCGCGTCGACGGAGCCTCGCTCGCGCCGCTGCAGGATCGTCTCGACGTGCCCGTTCTCGACGCCGAGGGCACACCCGGGCGACGGCTCGGCAGAATCGGCCGCACCGCGCTGCCCGTACCGCTGCATCTGGCGCGCAGTCTCGCGACGTATCAGCATCTGTCGCTCGTCGAGCGTGCCAAGGTCGGCCGTGCCGCGCTGGCGCTCAAGGGCCTGGATCTTGCCGATCCGGCGCTCGACGCACAGAGCTTCGGCGACTGGCTGGCCGCGCACGGTCAGTCGGAGCGTGCCATCGAGGCACTGTGGGACCTGGTGGGGGTCGCCACCCTCAACGCGGTGGCCAAAGACGCCTCGCTCGGGCTCGCCGCGATGGTGTTCAAGACGGGTCTGCTGTCCGACCCGGGCGCGGCCGACATCGGCTGGGCACGCGTCCCGCTGGGCGAACTGCACGACACCCTGGCCCGCAAGGCGCTCGACTCCGCGGGCGTCCGTACCGAAGTCCGTACACGCGTCACCTCCATCTCCCTCAAGGGAAACGGGCTTTGGAGCGTTCAGGTTCCCGGCGAGAGCATCGAAGCCGACGCGGTCGTGCTCGCCGTAGCGCAGCGCGAGGCCCACGAACTGCTGCCCCAAGGGGCGCTCGACTCCCCTGACCAGCTCCTCGAGATCGGCACCGCGCCGATCCTCAACGTCCATGTCGTCTACGACCGCAAGGTGCTCAGCAGGCCGTTCTTCGCGGCGCTCGGCTCCCCGGTGCAGTGGGTCTTCGACCGCACCGAGGCGTCCGGGCTCGCCGGGGGCCAGTACCTCGCTCTGTCGCAGTCGGCCGCGCAGGCCGAGATCGACGAGCCGGTGTCCGTACTTCGCGAGCGCTATCTGCCGGAGCTGGAGCGGCTGTTGCCCGCCGCGCGCGGCGCCGGAGTGAAGGACTTCTTCGTGACCCGGGAGCGCACGGCGACGTTCGCCCCCACCCCCGGCGTCGGGCGGCTGCGGCCCGGCGCCCGCACCAATGCCCCCGGCCTGTACCTGGCCGGAGCGTGGACCGCCACCGGGTGGCCCGCGACCATGGAGAGTGCGGTCCGCAGTGGCGTCAGTGCGGCGGGCGCCGCGCTGGGTGCCCTGGGCCGGCCCCGCGATCACCTCCTCGAACTCTTCGAGGAGGCGGCATGACGCTCGATCAGAGCACGGCGGGCCCCCGCACCCCCGGTACCGCGACAAGAGGAGAGACTGTGCCCACTGTGCCCCCGGCCGAAACGGCTGCCGACGCGGTGGACGTGACCGCGCTCCTGGAGCGCGGCCGGACCCTGGCCACACCGGTGCTGAAGGCGGCCGTCGACCGCCTGGCAGCCCCCATGGACACCGTCGCCGCCTACCACTTCGGCTGGATCGACGCCGAGGGCAACCCCGCCGACGGCGACGGCGGCAAGGCCGTACGCCCCGCCCTCGCCGTGCTCTCCGCACAGGCGGCCGGCGCCGCCCCCGAGGTCGGCGTGCCCGGCGCGGTCGCCGTCGAGCTGGTGCACAACTTCTCACTGCTGCACGACGACCTGATGGACGGCGACGAACAGCGCCGCCACCGCGACACCGTCTGGAAGGTGCACGGCCCCGCCCAGGCCATCCTCGTCGGCGACGCCCTGTTCGCGCTGGCCAACGAGATCCTCCTCGAGCTCGGCACCGTCGAGGCCGGTCGCGCCACCCGGCGCCTGACCAGCGCCACCCGCGCCCTCATCGACGGCCAGGCGCAGGACATCTCCTACGAGCACCGCGACCGTGTCAGCGTCGAGGAGTGCCTGGAGATGGAGGGCAACAAGACGGGCGCCCTGCTCGCCTGCGCCTGCTCCATCGGCGCGGTCCTCGGCGGCGCCGACGACTTCACCGCCGACACGCTGGAGAAGTACGGCTACCACCTCGGCCTGGCCTTCCAGGCCGTCGACGACCTCCTCGGCATCTGGGGCGACCCGGAGGCGACGGGCAAGCAGACCTGGAGCGATCTGCGCCAGCGCAAGAAGTCCCTGCCGGTCGTGGCCGCGCTCGCCGCGGGCGGCCCCGCCTCCGAACGCCTCGGCGAACTGCTCGCCGAGGACGCCAAGGCCAGCGACTTCGAGAACTTCTCCGAGGAGGAGTTCGCCGCGCGCGCCGCGCTCATCGAGGAGGCGGGCGGCCGTGAGTGGACCGCCCAGGAGGCACGCCGCCAGCACACGATCGCCATCGAGGCCCTGGACGCCGTCCAGATGCCCGACCAGGTACGGGCCGAGCTCGTGGCGCTCGCCGACTTCGTCGTCGTACGGAAGAGATGATCACTATCGGCCGAATGAACCTCGCGTAGTCGCCGGCCGGTGCCGCGGGAGAAGGAAGCACCGGCCGACGGCGGACCCACAGCAGAGACGTACCACTGCACGAAGGGGAAGCCATGACAGCGACGACCGACGGAAGCACCGGGGCCCTGCCGCCCCGCGCTGCCGCGGCCAGCGACATCCCACACGCGACGACTCCCGAGGCGGCCGGGACAGTCGAGACCCGAGACGCCGCCGCGCGCGCGATACAGCGCGCCACCGACTTCCTGCTCACCCGGCAGGACGCCGAAGGCTGGTGGAAGGGCGACCTCGAGACGAACGTCACGATGGACGCCGAGGACCTGCTCCTCCGTCAGTTCCTGGGCATCCGCGACGAGTCGACCACGCGCGCCGCCGGACTCTTCATTCGCGGCGAACAACGCGAGGACGGCACCTGGGCCACGTTCTACGGCGGCCCGGGCGAACTCTCCACCACCATCGAGGCGTACGTCGCCCTGCGGCTGGCCGGGGACGACCCGCAGGCGCCGCACATGGCGAAGGCATCGGCGTGGATCCGCGAGCGCGGTGGCATCGCCTCGGCCCGTGTCTTCACCCGGATCTGGCTCGCCCTGTTCGGCTGGTGGAAGTGGGACGACCTGCCCGAACTCCCGCCCGAGCTCATCTACTTCCCGAAGTGGATGCCGCTGAACATCTACGACTTCGGGTGCTGGGCGCGGCAGACGATAGTGCCGCTCACCGTCGTCTCGGCGAAGCGCCCCGTGCGGCCCGCGCCGTTCCCGCTCGACGAGCTGCACACCGATGCCGGCAACCCCAACCCCGTCAAGCCCCTTTCTCCGGTGGTGAGTTGGGACGGCGTGTTCGAGCGCCTGGACAAGGTCCTGCACCAGTACCGCAAGGTGGCGCCGCGCAGGCTGCGCCGGGCCGCGATGAACACGGCGGCCCGCTGGATCATCGAACGGCAGGAGAACGACGGCTGCTGGGGAGGCATCCAGCCACCCGCCGTGTACTCGATCATCGCCCTGCACCTGCTCGGCTACGACCTCCAGCACCCGGTGATGCGCGAGGGGTTGGCGTCGCTGGACCGTTTCGCCGTGTGGCGCGAGGACGGCGCACGGATGATCGAGGCCTGCCAGTCGCCGGTGTGGGACACCTGCCTCGCGACCATCGCGCTCGCCGATGCCGGCGTCCCCGCCGACCATCCGCAGCTCGTGAAGGCCGCGGACTGGATGCTCGGGGAGGAGATCGTCCGCCCCGGCGACTGGTCGGTCAAGCGGCCCCAACTTCCCCCGGGTGGCTGGGCGTTCGAGTTCCACAATGACAACTACCCGGACATCGACGACACCGCCGAGGTCGTCCTCGCGCTGCGCCGCGTCAGGCACCACGACCCCGATCGTGTCGAGAACGCCATCGGGCGCGGGATCCGCTGGAACCTCGGGATGCAGTCGAAGAACGGCGCCTGGGGCGCCTTCGACGTCGACAACACCAGCGCGTTCCCCAACCGGCTGCCGTTCTGCGACTTCGGTGAGGTCATCGACCCGCCGTCCGCCGACGTCACCGCGCACGTCGTGGAGATGCTCGCAGTCGAGGGCCTCTCGCACGACCCGCGCACCCGCCGGGGCATCGAGTGGCTGCTCGCCAACCAGGAGCCGAACGGGTCCTGGTTCGGACGGTGGGGCGTCAACTACGTCTACGGCACGGGCTCGGTGGTGCCCGCGCTGGTGGCCGCCGGGCTGCCCGGCTCGCATCCCGCGATCCGCCGGGCCGTCGCCTGGCTGGAAACCGTGCAGAACGACGACGGCGGCTGGGGCGAGGACCTGCGCTCCTACCACGACGCCGCCGAGTGGAGCGGCCGCGGCGCCTCCACCGCCTCCCAGACCGGCTGGGCCCTGCTGGCCCTGCTCGCCGCCGGGGAGCGCGAGTCCAAAGCCGTCGAGCGCGGGGTCGCCTGGCTCGCGGAGACCCAGCTGCCCGACGGCTCCTGGGACGAGCCGTACTTCACCGGCACCGGCTTCCCCTGGGACTTCTCGATCAACTACCACCTCTACCGGCAGGTCTTCCCGCTCACCGCACTCGGCCGCTACGTCCACGGCGAGCCGTTCGCCGAGGCCAAGGGGGGTTGATGAGCACGAATCCCGCCCCGGCACCCCTGCTGATCGCCTGCGCGCTCGGCATCGAGCACCTCGCCCTGCGCAGCGGTGACCGGACGGGGGCCGACGGGCCCGTCACCGTGCTGCGTACCGGCATGGGGCCCAAGGCCGCCGAGCGTTCCGTCACCCGGGTCCTCGCCGACCCGGCGCTGCGCGAGGCCGCCGTCCTGGCCACGGGTTTCTGCGCGGGGCTCGCCCCCGGCATGCACCCCGGTGACCTGGTCGTCGCCGAGGAGACCCGGGACCCGCGCGGCACCACGCCCTGCGTGGGCACCGACCTGCTCGTCAAGGAACTGGTGCGTGCCGTGCCGGGGCGCACCGTCCACACGGGGCCGCTCACCGGGTCCGATCACGTCGTCCGAGGTCACGAGCGGTCGGATCTGCTCGCGACCGGCGCAATCGCGGTCGACATGGAGTCGGCGTCCACACTCCACAGCGCCGTGCGCACGGGCATGCGCCCGGTTGCGGCCGTACGGGTGGTCGTGGACGCTCCTGAACATGAACTCGTCCGTATCGGCACGGTACGCGGTGGAATATCGGCTTTCCGTGTTCTTCGTGCCGTCCTTCCCGCTTTTTTTGAATGGCACCGTTCTTTGCTGCTCCCTCGGAGGTGAGCCAGATGGCCATGCCGCTTCGGCAGTCCATGAAGGTCGCTGCATATCTGTTTGAACAGAAGCTCAGGAAGCGGGACAAGTTCGCCCTGCTCGTCGAGTTGGAACCGCTCTTCGCGTGCAACCTCGCGTGCGAGGGCTGCGGCAAGATTCAGCACCCGGCCGGTGTGCTCAAGCAGCGGATGCCCGTGGCCCAGGCCGTGGGCGCGGTCCTTGAGTCCGGTGCGCCGATGGTGTCCATCGCGGGCGGTGAGCCGCTGATGCACCCGCAGATCGACGAGATCGTGCGGCAGCTGATCGCCAAGAAGAAGTTCGTCTTCCTGTGCACCAACGCGCTGCTGATGCGCAAGAAGATGGACAAGTTCAAGCCGTCGCCCTACTTCGCGTGGGCCGTGCACATCGACGGGCTGCGCGAGCGGCACGACGAGTCGGTCGCCAAGGAAGGCGTCTTCGACGAGGCGGTGGAGGCCATCAAGGAGGCCAAGCGGCGCGGCTTCCGGGTCACCACCAATTCGACCTTCTTCAACACCGACACTCCGCAGACCATCATCGAGGTCCTGAACTACCTCAATGACGACCTGAAGGTGGACGAGATGATGCTCTCGCCCGCCTACGCCTACGAGAAGGCCCCCGACCAGGAGCACTTCCTCGGCGTCCAGCAGACCCGGGAGCTGTTCAAGAAGGCCTTCGCGGGCGGCAACCGGCGCCGCTGGCGGCTCAACCAGAGCCCGCTTTTCCTGGACTTCCTGGAGGGCAAGGTCGACTTCCCGTGCACGGCGTGGGCGATCCCGAGCTACTCGCTCTTCGGCTGGCAGAAGCCCTGCTATCTGATGAGCGACGGGTACGTGCAGACGTACAAGCAGCTCCTGGAGGAGACCGACTGGGATTCCTATGGCCGCGGCAAGGACGAGAGGTGCGCCAACTGCATGGCGCACTGCGGCTACGAGCCGACAGCCGTCCTCGCCACCATGGGCTCCCTCAAGGAGTCGATCCGCGCCGCCCGTGAGACCTTCACGGAAAGCCGCGGGTGACGAAATGACCGCCGTTTCCTTGGGCCTCCCCGAGGTGCCGGTCCGGCCGATCGCGGAGCGCCGCCTCTCGCGGCAGATCCAGGTCGGACCGGTGGCGGTCGGGGGAGGAGCACCCGTCTCGGTGCAGTCGATGACGACGACGCGTACGTCGGACATCGGCGCCACCCTGCAGCAGATCGCGGAACTCACCGCGTCCGGCTGCCAGATCGTCCGCGTCGCCTGCCCCACGCAGGACGACGCGGACGCCCTCGCGACCATCGCCCGCAAGTCGCAGATCCCGGTGATCGCGGACATCCACTTCCAGCCGAAGTACGTGTTCGCGGCGATCGACGCGGGCTGCGCCGCGGTGCGGGTGAACCCGGGCAACATCAAGCAGTTCGACGACAAGGTGAAGGAGATCGCGCGGGCCGCCAAGGACGCGGGGACTCCCATCCGGATCGGTGTCAACGCCGGTTCGCTCGACCGGCGGCTGCTGCAGAAGTACGGCAAGGCGACGCCCGAGGCGCTCGTCGAGTCGGCGCTGTGGGAGGCGTCCCTCTTCGAGGAGCACGGTTTCCGGGACATCAAGATCTCGGTGAAGCACAACGACCCGGTGATCATGGTCAACGCCTACCGGCAACTGGCGGCGCAGTGCGACTACCCGCTGCACCTCGGTGTGACCGAGGCGGGTCCGGCGTTCCAGGGGACCATCAAATCGGCCGTCGCCTTCGGGGCGCTGCTCAGCGAGGGCATCGGGGACACCATTCGGGTCTCCCTGAGCGCGCCGCCCGCCGAGGAGTGCAAGGTCGGCATCCAGATCCTGGAGTCCCTGGGCCTGCGGCAGCGACGCCTGGAGATCGTCTCGTGCCCGTCCTGCGGGCGCGCCCAGGTCGATGTGTACAAGCTGGCCGACGAGGTCACGGCCGGTCTGGAGGGGATGGAGGTCCCGTTGCGCGTCGCGGTCATGGGCTGCGTCGTCAACGGCCCCGGCGAGGCGCGCGAGGCCGACCTGGGGGTCGCCTCCGGCAACGGCAAGGGGCAGATCTTCGTCAAGGGCGAGGTCATCAAGACCGTGCCCGAGTCGAAGATCGTCGAGACCCTCATCGACGAGGCGATGAAGATCGCCGAGCAGATGGAGAACGACGGCGTCGCGTCCGGAGAACCGGCCGTCACGGTGAGTTGATCAGCACGGACCGAGAGGGGGCCCGAGCGTGACCATTCTGGAGAACATCCGGGGACCACGCGACCTGAAGGCGCTGTCCGAGGCGGAACTCGGTGAACTGGCCGACGAGATACGGGAGTTCCTGGTGCACGCGGTCGCCAGGACCGGCGGCCACCTCGGGCCCAACCTGGGAGTGGTGGAACTCTCCATCGCGCTCCACCGGGTCTTCGAGTCACCCGTCGACCGCATCCTGTGGGACACCGGCCACCAGAGCTACGTACACAAACTATTGACGGGACGTCAGGACTTCTCCAAGTTGCGCGGAAAGGGCGGCCTGTCCGGCTATCCCTCGCGCGAGGAGTCCGAGCACGACATCATCGAGAACAGCCACGCCTCCACGGCGCTGGGCTGGGCCGACGGGCTCGCCAAGGCCCGTCAGGTGCAAGGGAAGAAGGGCCATGTCGTCGCGGTCATCGGCGACGGCGCGCTGACCGGCGGCATGGCGTGGGAGGCACTGAACAACATCGCCGCCGCCAAGGACCGTCCGCTGATCATCGTCGTCAACGACAACGAGCGTTCTTACTCACCGACCATCGGCGGCCTCGCGAACCACCTCGCCACCCTTCGTACGACCGACAGTTACGAGAAGGTCCTCGCCTGGGGCAAGGACGTACTACTGCGCACGCCCGTCATCGGAAACACCGTCTACGAGTCGCTGCACGGCGCGAAGAAGGGGTTCAAGGACGCTTTCGCGCCGCAGGGCATGTTCGAGGATCTGGGGCTCAAGTACCTCGGGCCGATCGACGGACACGACATGGGCGCCGTGGAGTCCGCGCTACGGCGCGCGAAACGCTTCCACGGGCCCGTGCTCATCCACTGCCTGACGGAGAAGGGGCGCGGTTACGAGCCCGCGCTGGCGCACGAGGAGGACCACTTCCACACGGTCGGCGTGATGGACCCGCTCACCTGCGAGCCTCTCGCGCCGTCCAACGGGCCTTCCTGGACCTCGGTGTTCGGTGACGAGATCGTCAGGATCGGCCAGGAGCGCGAGGACGTCGTGGCGATCACGGCGGCCATGCTGCACCCGGTGGGACTCGGGAAGTTCGCCGAGAGGTTCCCCGATCGCGTGTGGGACGTCGGAATCGCCGAGCAGCACGCCACGGTGTCCGCGGCCGGCCTCGCCACCGGCGGCCTGCATCCCGTCGTCGCCGTCTACGCCACCTTCCTCAACCGGGCCTTCGACCAGCTCCTCATGGACGTCGCACTGCACCGCTGCGGCGTGACCTTCGTCCTCGACCGGGCCGGGGTCACCGGTGTCGACGGGGCCTCGCACAACGGCATGTGGGACATGTCGATCCTCCAGGTCGTACCGGGCCTCAGGATCGCCGCCCCGCGCGACGCCGACCAGCTGCGGGCCCAGCTGCGGGAGGCGGTCGCCGTCGACGACGCGCCTACGCTGATCCGCTTCCCGAAGGAGTCGGTCGGGCCGCGGATCCCGGCGGCCGACCATGTGGGCGGCATGGATGTGCTGCATCGGGCCGACCACCCCGAGGTGCTGCTCGTCGCGGTCGGCGTCATGGCCCCGGTCTGTCTCCAGGCCGCCGAACTGCTCGAAGCCCGCGGCATCGGCTGCACCGTCGTCGACCCGCGTTGGGTGAAACCCGTCGACCCGTCGCTGCCCGGCCTCGCCGCCGAGCACCGGCTCGTCGCCGTCGTCGAGGACAACAGCCGGGCGGCCGGGGTCGGCGCGGCGGTCGCGCTGGCGCTCGGGGACGCCGAAGTCGACGTCCCGGTAAGGCGGTTCGGCATACCGGAGCAGTTCCTCGCGCACGCCAAGCGCGGTGAGGTGCTGGCCGACATAGGTCTGACGCCCGTCGAGATCGCCGGGCGGATCAGCGCCGGCCTGGCCGTCAAGGATGAGCTGTCCAAGGCGAAGGACGAGCTGTCCGTGGATGAGTTGTCCAAGGAGAAACAGCAATGACCGACCCTGCGGAGAAGGGCGATTTCGACCTCGGCGCGCTCCTCGCCGAGCGCGGAGCCGAGCGCTACGAGCTGCACACCAAGTACCTGAATCACCAGCTCCCGCGCATGCTGCACACCATCGGCTTCGACAAGGTGTACGAGCGTGCCGAGGGTGCCCACTTCTGGGACGCGGACGGCGACGACTACCTGGACATGCTCGCCGGGTTCGGAGTGATGGGCCTGGGCCGCCACCACCCCGTCGTCCGCAGGGCGCTGCACGACGTCCTCGACGCCTCGCTCGCCGACCTCACCCGCTTCGACTGCCAGCCGCTGCCCGGGCTCCTCGCGGAGAAGCTGCTCGCCCACAGCCCTCACCTGGACCGGGTGTTCTTCGGCAACAGCGGCACGGAGGCCGTCGAGACCGCGCTGAAGTTCGCCCGCTACGCCACCGGGAAGCCGCGGATCCTGTACTGCGCGCACGCCTTCCACGGGCTGACCACCGGCTCGCTGTCCGTGAACGGCGAGGACGGGTTCCGCGACGGCTTCGCACCGCTGCTGCCCGACACGGCCGTCGCGCTCGGTGATCTCGACGCTCTGGCACGGGAGTTGAAGAAGGGCGACGTCGCCGCGCTCATCGTCGAGCCCATCCAGGGCAAGGGCGTGCACGAGGCGCCGCCCGGATATCTGCGCGCCGCCCAGGAGTTGCTGCACCAGCACAAGGCGCTGCTCATCGCGGACGAGGTGCAGACGGGCCTCGGGAGGACCGGGGACTTCTACGCCTACCAGCACGAGGAAGGCGTCGAGCCGGACCTGGTGTGTGTGGCCAAGGCGCTGTCCGGCGGCTACGTGCCGGTCGGGGCCACCCTCGGCAAGGACTGGATCTTCAAGAAGGTCTACTCGTCGATGGACCGGGTCCTCGTCCACTCGGCGAGCTTCGGGTCGAACGCGCAGGCCATGGCGGCGGGGCTCGCCGTGCTCTCCGTCATGGAGAACGAGCAGGTCGTGGCGAACGCCCGGGCCACGGGCGAACGGCTGAAGTCCCGGCTCACCGCACTGGTGGACACATATGAGCTGCTCAGCGACGTACGCGGCCGGGGTCTGATGATCGGCATCGAGTTCGGGCGGCCCAAGTCGCTGAAGCTGCGCAGCCGCTGGACCATGCTGCAGGCCGCGCGCAAGGGCCTGTTCGCGCAGATGGTGGTCGTGCCGCTACTGCAACGGCACCGCATCCTCACCCAGGTCTCCGGCGATCACCTGGAGGTGATCAAGCTGATCCCGCCGCTGATCATCGGCGAGCGGGACGTGGACCGCTTCGTGGAGGCCTTCACCGCCGTGATGGACGACGCGCACAGCGGCGGCGGGCTGATGTGGGACTTCGGCAAGACACTGGTGAAGCAGGCGGTGGCGAACCGCTGATCTTCGCCCGCCTGCTGGTTCTGGTTTTTACCTGTGGGGCAAAAGATTTGCCCCACAGGTAAGGCTCGGGCTCAATGGAAGACATGAGCCCTGCTGAGACCGGGGCGGTCGAAGAGCCGTCCGCCGAGCTGCCCGCCGTCGCGCCACAGCTCCGTGCGCTGCGCCGCCGCGCCTCCCTGACCCTTGAGGTCGCGTCCCGCGCCGCCGGGCTCTCGCCCGCCCACCTCTCGCGCCTGGAGACCGGCCGGCGCCAGCCTTCGCTGCCGATGCTGCTCGCGCTGGCTCGTATCTACGGTACGACGGTCTCGGAGCTGCTCGGCGAGACGGTCGCCGAGCGTGACGCGATCGTACGCGCCGCCGACATGGAGCCGACCGGGGCGGGCGGCTGGACCTACTGGCAGGCCGGCGCTTCGGGCCGCGGCATGCAGGCCCTGCGCGTGCACGTCCCGTACGGCTCGCAGGGCGACATCGTGCGCGTGCACCCCGGCGAGGAGTGGCTCTACGTCCTCAAGGGCCGGCTGCGACTGCGCCTCGGGGACACCGCGCACGTGCTCGCGCCGGGCGACAGCGCGCACTTCGACTCGCTCACCCCGCACCGCATCGCCGCCGACGATCGCGGCGGGGCCGAGCTCCTCTTCGTACACACCCTGCTGCAGAGCCCCACCGCCGCGCTGTGCCTCGGCCCGGCGACGGGACACCCGACCTCGGGAGAGACGCCATGACCGAACCCACCGAGAAGACCGAACCGACGGGCCCGCGGCGGTCCATGGAGGAGAAGTTCCCGCGCGCCCTGTGGGTGCGACTGATCATCTACGTGGCCGTCGGCCATCTCTTCGCGGCCTTCATCTACCTGCTCTTCACGCTGGGCGCGCACAACCAGTAGGCGTACGTCAGTCCAGCAGCCGCTCCCGCAGGCGCTCCCGCAGCTCGGGGGTCATGCCCAGCCCCTGCTTCAGGTAGGCGTCGACCCCGCCCCAGGTCTCCTCGATCGTCTCGAAGGCCGCCGTCAGGTAGGCGGCGCGCGCGTCGAACAGCGGGCTGAGCAGCTCCATGACCTCCGGCGAGTACGCGGAGGCGGAGGTGCTGCTGCGGTGCACCTTGTAGCGGCGATGCGCGGCGTTCGACTCCAGGTAGTCGGCGATGATCGCGTCGCGCTCGACGCCGAGGGCGAGGAGCGTCACGGCTATGGACAGGCCGGCGCGGTCCTTGCCCGCCGCGCAGTGCATCAGGGCGGGCACGCTGTCCTCGGCCAGCGCGTGCAGCACCCGGGAGTGCTCGGCGGTGCGCTCCTTGATGATCGTGCGGTAGGACACGATCATCCGGTTCGCGCCCTTGCCGTCCGACAGGATCGCGCGTAGCTGGTCGAGGTCGCCGTCGCGGACCATCTTCCAGAACTCGGCGCCGTCGGCCGGGTCGGTCAGCGGAAGGTTCACGTTCCGCACGCCGGGCAGCTCGACGTCCGGGCCCTCCAGCTTCTGGTCCGAGGCATTGCGGAAGTCGAAGATGGTGTGCAGTCCCAGGGAGGCGAGGAACGCGGCGTCCTCCTCGGTGGCGTGCGCGAGATGGCCGCTGCGGAACAGCTGCCCGTACCTCACCTGCCGGCCGTCCTCGGTGGGCAGGCCGCCCACGTCCCGGAAGTTGCGCACTCCGGCCAGCTCGGGCTCGGTCGACGGGATCTGCTGCGTCACGGGGGCTCCTCCCATTCGGCCGTCGTCGCTGCTCGGGCTCTGCTCGGCGGCGTGTGTCGACGGTTTGCGTTCTTGACGATACGACATGGGTTCCTGAGGCAATGAGTTGTCCACAGGCGTTGCTCCCGAACCCGGATCCCCTGATGATGTTGGTCTGTGATCGCAGCTGTTCGAATCTGTGGGGGACCGATGATCGAGGTCGGCGCGGACGGTCGTACGTGGCTTCTGTCGGGGCCGACGAGCAGTTACGCACTGCGGCTCACCGAACGCGACGAGCTGCTGCATCTGCACTGGGGCCCGCGGATCACGCTGCCCGACGCCGAGGCGCTCGCCGTCCTGCCCGCATCGCGGTACTGGCCGTTCGAGTCGCCGCTCGACGGACACGAGGAGTACCCGGTCGAGGGCGGCCCCCGCTTCGTACGCCCCGCCCTGTCGGTGCGGACGGACGAGCGGCGCGGCACCGAGTGGCGCTTCGAGGAGTACGGCACGGACGGTGACGAGCTGCGGCTGCGCTTCTCCGACTCCGGGCTCGGCATCACGCTGCACTACCGGACACGTGGCGATGTCATCGAGCGCTGGGTCACCCTGGCGGGCGAGGGCCCCGCCCTGGAGCTGCTGCGCGCCGACTCCGCGACCTGGACGCTGCCCGAGCGCGACGGATGGCGGCTGTCCCAGCTGCACGGCCGATGGGCGGCCGAGTCCCGGCTGGCGCGCTCCCCCCTCACCTACGGTGAGAAGGTCATCGGCAGCCGGCGCGGGCACACCGGGCACCAGCACCTGCCGTGGGTCGCGCTCGACACAGAGGCGACCGAGGAGACCGGCGAGGTCTACGGATGCGCGCTCGGCTGGTCGGGTTCCTGGCGGATCTCCGTGGCCCAGCTTCCGGACGCGCGCGTGCAGATCACCGGCGGCGCCGGGTACGACGACTCGGGACTGCTGCGACTGGAGCCGGGGGAGTCGTTCACGACCCCCGTCTTCGCCGGGCTGTGGAGCGACGGCGGCTTCGGCGGGGCGAGCCGGGCCTGGCACGCGTACCAGCGGGCGTATGTCATCCCCGACGCCGGCCAGGACCGGCCGGTGCTGTTCAACTCCTGGGAGGCCACCACCTTCGACATCTCCGAGGAGCAGCAGCAGGCGCTCGCGCGGCGGGCCGCCGCGATGGGGGTCGAGTTGTTCGTGGTCGACGACGGCTGGTTCGGGGCGCGCACCAGCGACCGGGCCGGCCTCGGCGACTGGACGCCCAACCCCGACCGCTTCCCCGCGGGACTCAAGCCGCTCGCCGACCATGTGCACGGGCTCGGTATGCGGTTCGGGATCTGGGTCGAGCCGGAAATGGTCAATCCGGACAGCGAGCTGTATCGCACGCACCCCGACTGGGTGCAGTTCCAGCCGGGTCGAACCAGGACGGAATACCGCAATCAGCTTGTACTGAACCTCGCGCGCCCGGACGTCCAGGAGTATCTCTGGGGGCAGCTCGACGGCCTGCTCTCCAGCGCCCCGATCGACTATGTGAAATGGGATTTCAACCGCTGCTTCACCGACGCGGGTTGGCCGGCCGAGCGCTACCCGCAGAAGCTGTGGGTCGAGCACGTACAGGCCCTGTACGCACTCCTCGACCGGCTGCGGGCCGCCCACCCGGGCGTCGCCTTCGAGTCCTGCTCGGGCGGCGGTGGCCGTATCGACCTGGGCATCATGGCGCGCACGGACCAGGTGTGGACCTCCGACAACACCGACCCGCTCGACCGGCTCGCCATCCAGTACGGCTTCAGCCAGGTCCACCCGGCCCGGATCATGGCCGCGTGGGTCACGGACAGCCCGAATACGCAGCTCAACGGGCGCGCCAGCTCGCTGCGCTTCCGCTTCGTGAGCGCCATGGCCGGGGTGCTCGGTGTCGGCGGAGACCTCACCAAGTGGAGCGAGCAGGAACTCGACGAGGCGCGGGAGTGGGTGGAGCTCTACAAAGACATCCGGCCCGTCGTGCAGCGCGGCGACCTCTATCGGCTGCGGCCCCCGGAGGGCGGGCTGAGCGCGGTGCAGTACGTCCACGGCGACGAGACCGTCGTGCTCGCCTGGCTCCAGGCCCAGCACCACGGTGAGCCCGTCGCCGCACTCCGGTTGCGCGGACTCGACCCGACACAAGCGTATGAGTGCCGCGAAACGGGCGAAGTGTACCGAGGGGCGGTGCTGCTGCATCACGGGGTGCGGACGAGGCTTCGCGGCGACCTCGATGCGACGGTTATCCGACTGCGTCGCATCTGACTGTTCTGTCCGAATTGGCGTCTTCATTCCAACTAACCCTGGAATAAAGCACCGTGGGGTGAGGTGCGTGAGGAGCGTCATATTCGTGACGATGCGTTGCGGCGTCCATTTCACAATCAGCCCGAATTCAAAGGCGGGTTGAGGAACGGAAAAGATCGTCCATGCACGGAGGGTGACCGGAATTCCGGCATGGATCAAGAACGGCACGTGCATAGAAATCGCCCATGGTTGTCGAAGCGCTCTCATCTCGCTTACGTTCTGCCCCAATCCGGACGGACGCCCAATCCTGCCGCCGCCCGGAATCCGCACACTCACCCGCACACGGCAGGAGCGGGGGACCCACAGGTTCCATGCCTGTTCCGGTCTCCGGAACGGCTAGGGGTACAGCCGCGCATGCGCACGGCCGGGCATCTCCAGCCCGCACCCGACAGCTCACCTCGCAGGCGCCGGAGAGGAACTCGTCATGCCCGCGAAGGGTAAGCACCGCCGTCCCAAGTCCCAGCGTTTCACCCGCTCGATCGCCGTGGCCGGAACCGGTGGCGCCGCGCTCGCGCTGCCTCTGATGGGGGCCGCCGGCGCCCATGCCGCGACTCCGACCGCCGCTGTCGCGCAGAAGGCCGTCGCGCAGAAGGCCGTCGCGCAGAAGGCCGTCGCGCAGAAGGTCGAGAAGACCGCGACCGCCGCTCCCACCGCCGCGAAGAAGGTGGCCGCGACGAAGACCTACGCGGTGAGGGCCGGCGACTATCTCTCCAAGATCGCCGACGAGCAGAACGTCAGCGGCGGCTGGAAGAAGCTCTACTCCGACAACCGCTCGGCCATCGGCAGCGACCCGTCGCTGATCCACCCCGGCCTGAAGCTGACGATCGGCAAGAAGGCCGCGGCCGCCGGCGCCACCCAGTCGTCCACCAAGACGACGACCTCGGCCGCGAAGACCACCAAGACCGCCACGGCCAAGCCCGCCTCCATCGCCACCAGTTCCGGTTACACCCTGCCGGTCGAGGGTGCGACGATCGGCACCGGCTACAAGGTGGCGGGCAGCATGTGGTCCAGCGGTTACCACACCGGTGTGGACTTCGTGGTCCCGACCGGCACCACCATCAAGGCCATTGCCCCCGGCACCGTCGTCTCCGCGGGCTGGGGCGGCGCGTACGGCAACCAGGTCGTCATCCAGCACGCCGACGGCCAGTACTCGCAGTACGCCCACATGTCCGCGCTCTCCGTCTCGGCGGGCCAGACCGTGACCGCGGGCCAGCAGGTCGGCCTCTCGGGCGCGACCGGCAATGTCACCGGACCGCACCTGCACTTCGAGATCCGCACCACGCCGAACTACGGCTCGGACGTGGACCCGGTCGGGTACCTGCGCTCGCACGGCGTCGCCGTCGTCTGACGCCGCTCCCTGCTCCTGACGGCAGGACCGCCTCCAAAGGCCGGACCCCACGATCCCCGGGGTCCGGCCTTCGGTGTTCCGTGAGCGGTTCATGATCAGCGCTAGTTCATCTCGGCGATCGACGGCGAGACGGGCACCGAGCGCACCCGGCAGCCGGTCCCCGACGACTTCGTCGCCGACGGCCCCTCCGGCATCGCCTACCTCGACGGCGAACACCCCAGCCTCGTCATGAAGTTGGTCACCCGCGTCGGAGCCGGGCGCGGAGTCTTCCGCGTCCTCTTCCAGACGTGGGACTTCAACGGGACGGATCTGACCCGGCGCTGGAAGTACGTTGCCCCCTCGGGCAGCGGCGCCACCAGCTTCCACCAGATCCGTACCGTCGACGTGGACCAGGGCGGCAGCGACGAGATCGCCGATGGCAACTACGTCGTGAACAGCGACGGCACCCTGCGCTACGTCGTCGACGGGGCTATTCACGGTGACCGGTTCGACATCGCCGACCTCGACCCCGACAGGCCGGGCCCGGAGGGCTTCGCCATCCAGCAGTCCGATCTGGGCATCGTGTCCCACTTCCCCTGGTACGACACCGACGCCGCGTTCGGCCGCTGATCTACGACTACACCGAGCCGCTGCTCGTCGCGAACGAGCCCAACCAGGTCCGGATCGTCTCGGACGGCTCCCTCGTGCAATGGTGGAACAACGGGTGGCTGGTCTTCCACTACACCGACGTGGAGCCCTACACCAGCGGGCACTTCGCGTTCCGCACCACCTGGAGCCATTTCCGGATCAGTGACTTCCGTGTGTGGCGGCTGCATCAACGCCCCTGATCCGAGGCGTATTCCAAGATTGGTCAATACTTGACGAGTGGCTTATCTCACCAACCGTCAACCCTTCCTTACGGTCGCGTAGCTCACATCGAAAGGTGAATCATGACCCGATGTGGCAGACGATTCGAAGAGTGACAACAGATCAGTGATCGGGTCGTACGTGGCGGTGGGGGACAGCTTCACCGAGGGCGTCGGCGACCCCGGGCCTGACGGGGCCCTTGTCGGATGGGCCGACCGGTTCGCGGTGCTTCTCGCGGACCGGCGGCCCGAGGGCGACTTCAACTACACCAATCTCGCTGTACGCGGCAAACTGCTCGACCAGATCGTCGAGGACCAGCTCCCGCGCGCCAAGGAACTCGCCCCGGATCTGGTCTCCTTCTCCGCGGGCGGCAACGACATCATCCGGCCCGGCACCGACCCCGACGAGGTCGCGGAACGCTTCGAGCGCGCGATCGCCGAACTTACCTCCGCCGTGGGCACCGTGATGGTGACCACCGGCTTCGACACCCGTGGTGTGCCCGTGCTGAAACACCTGCGCGGCAAGATCGCCACGTACAACGGGCATGTGCGGGCCATCGCGGACCGGTACGGCTGTCCGGTCCTCGACCTCTGGTCGCTCAAGACGATCCAGGACCGCCGCGCCTGGGACGGTGACCGCCTGCACCTCTCTCCCGAGGGCCACACCCGGGTGGCGCTCCGCGCCGGCCAGGTCCTCGGCCTCGAAGTCCCCGCCGACCCTGACCAGCCCTGGCCGCCGCTGCCGCCGCGCGGCACCCTGGAAGTACGGCGCGACGACATCCACTGGGCCCGTGAGTACCTGGTCCCCTGGATCGGGCGGCGGTTGCGCGGGGAGTCGTCGGGCGACCACGTGGCGGCCAAGGGAACCCTGTCGCCGGACGACATCAAGATGCGAATCGAGTCGGTGGCCTGACGTCCGGCCTCTCCCGCCTGGCAGGTCGGCGCCGACCGCTGATGGTGGGTGCGGGGTGCGGGGCGTTGCGGCAGTGCGGGGGCGATTCGGGGGAGCGGGTGCGTGTGCGAGCCGCTGTGGGCGCGGGGCCCTAGGTATGTGCCAAGGCCGCTGTGGGCGCGGGGCCTAGCTGTGCGCCAGGCCGCTGCGGGCGCGCAGGCCCAGGTGCGTGTGTGAGGGAGAGCGCCGCTGCGGGTGCCGGCGCGGGTGCCGGTGCCGGGCTCGACCGGTGAGGTGACAGCGCGGGAGTGGCGCGGGGCGGGACGCGGTCGGCGGTGCTGGGATGACCGCGAACCGCCGCCCCGACGTCCCGAGGGGCGGGGCCCGAAGGAGACTCCGCATGCCCGCCCTTCGCACCGTCACCGCGCTCGCCGTGACCCTCCTCGCCTTGACCCTTCCCCAGGCCGCGACGACACCCGCCCTCGCGCTGGCCGCCCGTCCCGGCGGCATTGCCGCACCCAGCCCCTCGACGGTCACCGTCACCGGCCAGGGCACCGCCACCGCGGCGCCGGATCTCGCGATCGTCGGCGCCGGTGTGGAGGTCACCGCGAAGACCTCGAAGCAGGCCCTCGCCGCGCAGAGCGCCGCGTCGAACGCCCTGCTCGACGCCGTGCGGGCCCATGGCGTCCAGGAGCGGGACATCCGCACCGAGAGCGTCTCGCTGTCCCCGGTCTACGAGGACCACGGCGGCGTCTCCCAGCTGACGGGTTACCAGGCCGCGCAGTCGTTCGCCCTCAAGGTCCGCGACATCGCCGCGACCGGTGCGGTCCTGCAGGCCCTCACGGACGCCACAGGCGACGCGGGCCGCATCCACTCCGTCGCCTTCGACATCGCCGATCCGGCTCCGCTGCACGCCCGCGCCCGCGAGGCCGCCTACGAGGACGCGTACGCGAAGGCCCTCCAGTACGCCCGCCTCGGTGGCCACCGCCTCGGCCGACTGGTCTCCCTCACCGAGGACGGCAGCGGCGAGTCTCGCCCGGTACCGATCGCGACGGCGGCCTTCGACCAGGCCGGGACGAACGTGCCGGTCGCGCCGGGCGAGACCCGGGACACGATCACGGTCACGGCGGTGTACGAGCTGGACTGAACGGAAAAGGTGCCGGCTCTTCACACGCGAGCGGTGGTCGCGGTAGCCGCACGGGCCCGGTGGTCACCGTAGTCGTAGGCGCCCCGGCGGTCGCAGCAGTCGTACGGACCCAGTGATCGCCGTGCGCGTACCGGCCCGGTGCCAGGGCGTACGACGGTCGACGCGCCGGGGGCGCGGCCTCTAGCGCACCGCCGCGACCAACGCCTCCCGCTTCAGCCC